>JBGSVS010000282.1:0-2488 GCA_041752895.1 Tabrizicola sp. | reverse complement strand
CCGATCTGCGAACCCCAGGATCAGAGCGCCAATGGCCAGCGTCCGGAGGAGAAGAAGCCACCACGGCGTCTTGTCGGTCTCGGCCTCGTCGTCCTTCAGCCCCAGCAACAGCGCCACCCCCGGAAACCGCCTCCGGATCGGCGCGGGCGGCACGGCGCGCAGCAGAAGCCAAAGGATCGGAAGTGCCACCAGCGCAATCAGCAGCCAGGGAACCGCAAATCCAAGGGGGCCGAGCGTGAACATCTACCGCCCCCCCTGCAGCGCGACAAAGGCCCAGAGCAAAGCCGACTGCGCAGGTGCCCCGGTGTGATGCGTGGTGAAGTGCCAGCCCACAGCGCGGGAAAGCTGCGACAGGCGGTCCTTGCGTTCGGCAAGCCGGGCAAGGTAGCGGGTCCGCAACTCTCCGGCCTGCTGGGTCTCATGCCGCATGGTGCCGCCCATCGATTCAAAGATCGTGCGGCCGTCGAAGGGGAACTCCTCTTCCGCCGGGTCAAGGACCTGGATCAGGACGCCCTTGACCCCGCGGTCGGCGGCACGGGCAAGCCCCGCCTCGATCCCCTGAAGGTCGCCCAGGAAGTCCGACAGGAACACGGCTCGACCGTGGCTGACCATGCCTTCGGTTTCCGGAGCGCCGTAATCCTCGCCTCCGTCCTCCCCCGCCAGCCGGGCGGCAAGCCGCAAAAGCTGCGTCCTGCCCGCGCGTGGCGCAGCAAGGCCCGCGAGACCCACCCGTTCCCCTCCGCGCAAGAGTAGCACCGCCAAAGCGAGACCCAGAAGCTTGGCCCGGTCCGACTTCGGCGCGCGGGACTTGTCGCCCGTGAAGGCCATCGACTTCGCCGGGTCGACCCAGATCGTCACCGACTGCGCCGCCTGCCATTCGCGTTCGCGCACGAAATGCGCGTCACTGCGGGCCGACCGCCTCCAGTCGATCATCCGCGCAGAATCGCCCATATGGGCCGGGCGATACTGCCAGAACTCATCCCCCAGCCCCGCTCTGCGACGGCCATGCTCACCCATCATCACGGTCGAAGCCAGCATCTCGGCCTCGGCCAGCAGGGGCGGCAGGGTCTGCCCCAGCGCCTCGGCCCGAGAGCGCAGATCAGGGGCTAGGTTCACGCGGCAGCCTCAAGCCGCAGGGTCTTGGCGGTGACGCGCGAGATGATCCCGGCCAGCGTCTCGCCCCGGGCACGGGCGGCAAAGGACAGCGCCATCCGGTGGACAAGGACTGCCTGCGCAAGGTCCGCCACATCGCTGATCGACGGCGCAAGCCGGCCTTCCAGCAGCGCCTTCGCCCGGACAGTCAGCATCAGCGCCTGCGCTGCGCGGGGACCGGGGCCCCATGAGAGGCTGCCTTCCAGATCACGCCCTTCGGGTTCGCCCGGACGGCAGGCGCGGACAAGGTCCAGGATCGCCTCGACCACCTGATCGCCGACCGGCATCCGGCGGATGACACCTTGCGCGCGGATCAGCTCTTCTGCGGTGAAGACCTGATGCGCCTCGGCCTCTTCGGCCCCAGTGGTGGCGATCAGGATGTCACGTTCGGTCTGGCGGGTCGGGTATTCGACGTCGACCTGCACAAGGAAGCGGTCAAGCTGGGCTTCGGGCAGCGGATAGGTGCCCTCCTGCTCGATCGGGTTCTGGGTCGCAAGGACGTGGAACGGCTTGCCCAACGCGCGGTGCTGCCCGCCGATGGTCACGACCTTTTCCTGCATCGCTTGCAGCAGCGCCGACTGCGTCCGGGGCGAAGCGCGGTTGATTTCGTCCGCCATCAAAAGCGAACAGAAGATCGGGCCTTCGATGAACCGGAAGGCCCGGTTGCCGTGTGCATCGGTGTCCAGCACTTCGGACCCCAGGATATCGGCGGGCATCAGGTCGGGGGTGAACTGGATGCGGTTGGCTTTCAGGCCCATCACCGTGCCCAAAGTGTCCACCAGCCGTGTCTTCCCCAACCCCGGCAGACCGACCAGCAGCGCATGCCCGCCGCACAGCATCGAGGCCAGGACCAGGTCCACCACCCGCTCTTGCCCGATGAAGCGGCGGTTGATCGACGCCTTCGCCTGCCCCAGCGTCGTGCCCAGCGCCTCAATCTCTGCCACCAGCGCCTTGGTATCGGCCATGCTTCATGCTCCCATTGGGTCCAGTTCCCGCCAGTAAAGCGAAGTATCCCGCCGGGCACAAATGGCAAAAGGCGACTTGACACAAATGATCGTGAGAGAGGTGACAAAGTCGGCAGTGCTGGCCAATCGTCGTGGCCTTGCCTAGGTTTGGCCGGAAAGGGGAGAGCCCAATGACCACTGCCTTCTATTCCGACGAACGCTGCTTCTGGCATGGCGGCGGCAACTATGCCTTCACCCTGCCGGTCACGGGGCTGGTGCAGCCGATGGCGGCGGGCCTGCCCGAGAACCCCGAAACCAAGCGCCGCTTGCGCAACCTGATCGAGGTGACGGGCCTGACCCGCGACCTCTCCATGCGCGGGGCCGAGGCTGCC
>JBGSVS010000281.1:0-9036 GCA_041752895.1 Tabrizicola sp. | reverse complement strand
GTTCAGGCCGCGCGCTTCCGCGCGGGTCTTTTGTCACTGCGCGGCGTGGCTGACCGGCTGGATGCCTGGCTGGGCGAAGGCCACGCACTGCCGCAGCCGGGCCGGATGCAGGCTCTCGCCACCGATCTGGGTGTGACGCGTGAGGCCCTGTATCGAGAGCTTTCGCGTCGTCGGAACAAGGTTGACAGAACCTGAACGAAAATCAGCAAGTCCTTGAAAACAAGCACTATCCAGATTTTGTCCACCGTGGACATCCCGTCAGGCCAGGGCCCTGCCCGTCACCCCCGCCTGATCCACCAGCCAGTCAGTGATCCCCGCGCCGACCCACATGCAGAACAGGGCAAGCCAGGCCGTCGCCACAAAGATCGACCCGCCGGTGACCCCCGCCCCGATCGCGCAGCCCCCGGCCAGCATCGCCCCGAACCCCATCAAGACCGCCCCAGTCATCGACCGCCGCATCTGGCCCTCACCTTCGAACCCCTGGAACTTCAGATCCCGCCGCAAGGCCGCCGAGACCAGCGCCCCGAGGAACACTCCAGGGACCAGACCAATATCGAAATCCAGAACCGGGTTTTCCGTCAGAAAGAACATCAGCGTGCTGGCCGACGGCCCCGAGAAGGTCATCGAGGTCACCGTCATCGGCTCGAATGCCACCTGCGCCAGGCTGAAGCTCAGCACCCAGCCCAAGGCAACCGCGAAGCCCACGCCCGAGGCGAAGATCATCACCGGCAGGCCCACTTTGTTGCGGCGGACCAGCACGAAGGCAAGCAGTGCGATGGCCACCCCAAGGACCAGTCCCGCGGCATCCGGCAGGCCAAGCTGGTCGAGAAGGTTCACGTTCATCCCATCCGGCGTGATCCAAAGCCCGGCAAGCCAGGACCGCAGCGGTGCCAGCCAGCCATGCAGGGCCATCTGGGCGACAACCGCGAAGATCAGGCCCGAGATAATCGCCCGCAGGTTCCCCGTCGCCGCCAGCACCAGAAGCCGACCTGAGCATCCTCGCGCCAGAACCATCCCGGCCCCGAACAAAAGCCCCCCGATCACCGCGCCCGACCAGGACCCAGTGACCGCCATCATCCGCGCCTCTTCAACGCGGAAAAGGCCCAGAAGCCGCGCCCCTTGCACCCAGACCAACGCCGTAGAGAACGCCAGAAGCCAGACCGAAACCTTCGGACCCAGACGTCCGCGGGCGAATTCAACCGTCGCGGCGCGCAAGCAGAATTGCGACCGATGCGCCGCAACACCGAACACGGCCCCGGCAAGCAGCCCGAAAAGCGCAGCAAGCGTGGCCTCGTCGACGAAGTCCAACAGATCCAGGATGTCCATGCGCAGGCCTCCACGCGGGCATCATCAAGCCGTTCGTGCGCAAGGCCAATGATTCAGGTCAAACTCGCGAAAATCAAAGGGCGTGACGTCGCAGCGACACTACTGCCACTTCCAGTGCGCAACGATGTCGGGCAACTGGCTGAACTGCTTGAACGTTGCCGCATGTTGCAGCTGATCCACCGGCGTCTTTCGGTAGCCTTCGGTGAATAGCAGGAAGGCCAAGCCCGCATTGGCTGCGGTTTCCGCATCCACCTCGCTGTCGCCGATGTAAAGCACCCGGGGGCGACCCAGCTGGCGCGCGGCATCATGGACCATCGCGGGGTCGGGCTTGCGCGTGGGCAAGCTGTCGCCACCCAGCACGACCGGGAAGAACCGATCCATCCCGACATGCCGCAAGGCCGCCATGGCCGGGCGCAGGGGCTTGTTGGTGGCAACGGCCATCGCACAGCCCATTGCCGCCAGCTCCTCCAACGCCGCGATGACGCCGGGGTATGGGGTGTTGCCCTCGACCTCGGTCTCGTAGCGCTGAATCAGATCGTCATGCACGGTCGCATAAAGCGGCCCGTCCGGGTCTTCACCATGGCGCTGCAACAGACAGCGCACCAGATGCGGCACCCCCTTGCCGACAAAGCTGCGCACCTCATCCTGCGAAAGGACCGGAAAACCCTGCGCGGCAAGGACGGCGTTCGAGACGGCGTGGATTGCCGGCGCGCTGTCGATCAGCGTGCCGTCCAGATCGAAGATCAAAGCGGGAGCCAGACTGGTGTCTGCGCCCGAAGGTCCGGTTGTGTGACCCGTCATTCCGTCATCCCTCTGTCAGACGCCACAGCAACCTCAAATCGGCAAGCTCGGCAAACTCGGCCACCACGGCGGTGGCTTCGGTGAAGTCCTCGCCCTTCGTATAGAGAGAGGGCGACACGATGCAGGCAAGCCCGGCGGCATGGGCGGCGCGCAACCCATTGCGGCTGTCTTCCAGCGCCAGCGCAGCGCCCGCCGGCAGGCCAAGCCGTTCCAGCGCCAGAAGATAGACATCGGGCGCGGGCTTTTTCGCCTGCACGTCATCGCCGCAGGCCAGCACGTCGAACATATCAGAGGCAGGCCTGCCGAAAGCCGCTTGCGACAAGGCTTCGACATTCGGGCGGCTGGTCGTGGTGGCGACGGCAAGGCGCAAGCCGCACGCCCGCGCGTTTGCCATCAGTTCAGCGATGCCAAAGCGCAGCGGCACCCCGCCCTTTGCCATCAGCGCAACATAAAGCTCGGTCTTCGCGCGGTGCAGGGCCGGAATGTCGAACCTTGCGGGATCGGCCCCGATCTCGACGATGTGACGGGAGATGCGTTCCTTTCCGCCCGTCGTCGTAAGCAGGCGGTGATAGTCGTCGCGGCTCCAGTTCCAGCCAAGGCCATGGGCGGAAAAAGTCTCGTTGAAGGCGCGTCGGTGCAACTCCTCCGTTTCCGAAAGGGTGCCGTCCACATCGAAGATCAAAGCCTCAAGCACTTGCCGACATCGCCGCCGCGCGGATCGCACGGATATTGGCACCGTAGACACCGGCATTATCAACCGTGCCACCCTTGAACACCGCCGATCCAGCCACCAGCACATCGGCCCCGGCGGCCACCATCAGCGGAGCCGTCGCCGGGTCCATCCCGCCGTCGATCTCGATATGCACCGGGCGATCGCCGATCATCTTGCGCAGGGTGCGGACCTTGGCGGTCATGTCGATGAACTTCTGTCCGCCGAAGCCCGGGTTCACCGTCATCACGCAGACGAGATCGGCCAGGTCCAGCACATGCTCTACCGCCTCGGCCGGGGTGCCGGGGTTCAGCGCGACGCCCGCCTTCATTCCAGCGGCGCGGATGGCCTGAAGGGTGCGATGGATATGCGGCCCGGCCTCGACATGCGCAGTCAGGATATCGGCCCCGGCTTTGGCATAGGCGTCAATGCTGGGGTCCACCGGCGCGATCATGAGATGCACGTCCATCACCGTCTTCACATGGCGACGGAATGCGGCCACGGCGGGCGGGCCAAAGGTCAGGTTCGGCACGAAATGGTTGTCCATCACATCGACATGCACCCAGTCGGCGCCCTGATCCTCGATGGCGCGGATCTCGCGGCCAAAGTCGGCAAAGTCGGCGGACAGGATCGACGGGGCGATCTTGACGGCGCGGGAGAAGGTCATTCGGCAGCCTTTCGTTCATGTGCCAACCCGCCCTGAAACACGCGGGAGGCGCGGATATCCTCGGCCTCGATTGTCGAAAGCGCCTCGGCTGTCACCGGGCCGTCAGTGGAAAACAGCCGGTTCGCAGCGCGAAGCCGTGCGCGGTCCAGCGCGTTGCGGATCGAGCGGGCATTGGCGAAATGCGGCTGGGCGCTGCGGGTGGCGATATAGTCATCCATCGCGGCCTGGGCGGCGGGCGAGAAGCGGTAGTTCTGCGCCGCCAGCATCCCTTCGGCGATGCGGCCAAGTTCCTCGCCGGAGTAATCGGGAAATTCGATATGATGCGCGATGCGGCTGCGAAAGCCCGGGTTTGACTGAAAGAAGGTCTCCATCCGGTCGGCATAACCGGCCAGGATCACCACCAGATCGTCGCGGTTGTTTTCCATCACCTGCAAGAGGATCTCGATCGCTTCCTGCCCATAGTCGCGTTCATTGTCGGGCTTGTGCAGGTAATAGGCCTCGTCGATGAAGAGCACACCGCCCATCGCCTTTTTCAGCACTTCCCTGGTCTTGGGCGCTGTGTGGCCGATGTACTGGCCCACCAGATCGTCGCGCGTCACGCTGACAAGGTGCCCTTTGCGGACATAACCCAGACGGTGCAAGAGACCCGCCATCTTCATGGCAACGGTGGTCTTGCCCGTGCCGGGATTGCCGGTGAAGGACATGTGCAGTGTCGGCGTTTCGGTGCTGAGGCCCAGGGTCTTGCGCGCCCGGTCCACCAGAAGCAGCGCCGCCGTTTCGCGGATGCGTGCCTTGACCGGGGCCAGCCCGATCAACTCGGTGTCCAGCTCATCCAGCACCGCCTTGACGCCGCTTTCTTCGAACTCGGCCCGAAGGTCGATCTTTTCGCCAGCCATGGTTTTGCTCTTCTGGAAATACTCTGCCGGGGGGGGGCCGGGGGGGCCCAATGCCCCCCGTCGGCTTGTCAGGACCGCACGACCTCGTGGCTATAGCGGATGGACCGTCCGTCCACTTCGGTCCGCGTCATGCGGATCGTCGGCTCTACTTTCGGGCGGTTGACGATGAAACTCATCACCACCGTCTCGAAGCCGCGGGTGCTGTCAAAGGCGTTGAAGCGGATGTAGCTGTCGCCCCGCACCTTGCGGCAGGCGTCCAGTTCCATCATCACGCCCTTGGCGTCCTTCAAGTCGAACATCGGGTTGCCCCACATCTCCCAGAACGTGTTCCGGGGATGCGGGTCGTCGGTGTATTCCACCCCGATGGCCCAGCCTTTCGACAGGCAGTATTCGACCTGCGCGGTGATCTGCTCGTCCGTCAGGTCGGGCAGGAAGGAAAAGCAGCCCTGAGTGATACGCATCCTGTCTCTCCTTACATCGCGACGGACACTTGCGGCACGAAGTCCGAAGTGTCGGTGGAAGCATAGTTGAAGGTGATGTTGCCCCAGGTGTCCAAGGCAGCCTCAAGCGGCTTGCACCACTTGGCAGCGGCGCGCAGAATCTCTGGGCCCTCGGTCTTGATGTCGCGGCCTTCGTTGCGGGCCAGCGTCATCGCCTCCAGCGCCACGCGGTTGGCTTGCGCGCCGGCCTGGATGCCCATCGGATGGCCGATGGTGCCGCCGCCGAACTGAAGCACCACATCGTCGCCGAACAGATCCAGCAACTGGTGCATCTGCCCGGCATGGATGCCGCCACTGGCGACCGGCATGACCTTCTTCAGATCGCCCCAGTCCTGTTCGAAGAAGATGCCGCGCGGCAGGTCCACCGCCGTCACCGCATCGCGGCAGACGTTGTAATAGCCCTGCACTGTAAGCGGATCGCCCTCAAGCTTGCCCACTGCAGTGCCGGTGTGCAGATGGTCCACCCCCGCCAGCCGCAACCATTTGGCAATGACGCGGAACGAGATTCCGTGGTTCTTCTGCCTTGTATAGGTGCCATGCCCGGCGCGATGCATATGCAGGATCATGTCGTTCTGCCGGCACCATTCGGAGATCGACTGGATCGCCGTCCAGCCGATGATCAGGTCCACCATCACCACGACCGATCCCAGTTGTTTGGCAAACTCGGCCCGGCGATACATCTCTTCCATCGTCCCGGCAGTGATGTTCAGGTAGTGCCCCTTCACTTCGCCCGTCCGGGCCGAGGCAAGGTTCACCGCCTCCATCACATTCAGAAACCGGTCGCGCCAGTGCATGAAGGGCTGGCTGTTGATGTTCTCGTCGTCCTTCATGAAGTCCAGCCCGCCGACCAGACCCTCATAGACCACCCGGCCATAGTTCTTGCCCGACAGGCCCAGCTTGGGCTTCGTGGTCGCCCCCAAGAGCGCACGGCCGAACTTGTCCAGCCGTTCGCGTTCCACCACCAGACCGGTGGGCGGGCCCTTGAACGTCTTCACATAGGCCACCGGAAAACGCATGTCTTCCAGCCGCGCGGCCTTCAAGGGCTTGAAGCTGAACTCGGTGCCGATGATCGAGGCGGTCAGGTTGGCGATGGACCCTTCCTCGAACAGGATCAAGTCATAGGCGACATAGCAGAAAAACTGCCCCGGCGTGCCCGGCACCGGTTCCACCCGATAGGCCTTGGCGCGGTACTGGTCGCAAGCGGTCAGCCGGTCGGTCCAGACCACGGTCCAGGTCGCGGTACTGCTTTCGCCCGCAACCGCCGCCGCCGCCTCGATCGGGTCCACGCCATCCTGCGGGGTGATCCGGAACAGCGCCAGCAGGTCGGTGGGCTTCGGCTCGTAGTCGCCGTCCCAGTATCCCATCTGAGCGTATTTCAAGACACCGGCGGCATAGCGCTTCTTGGTGTCGGTGATCTGGGTCTTGCTGTCTCCGTCAGCCATGGGTCATCCTCCTCATGCAGCTCTTGCGGGGTGTGAAGCGGCGGAAAGCGCGCCGCTGGCGTAGCGTCTGGCCATCTCGTCCAGTCCGATCACGCGGATGCTTGCCGCGTGACCGGCCGTGCCGAAGGCCTCAAAGCGCTCGCGCACCAGAGCCTCCATTTCCTTCATCGCCGGGATCAGGAACTTGCGGGGGTCGAACTCGGCCGGGTTGGCCTTGGCGACCTTGCGGAACTGCCCGGTGATCGCCATCCGGCAATCGGTGTCGATGTTCACCTTGCGCACGCCGTGGCGGATGCCGCGCACGATCTCTTCCAGTGGCACGCCCCAGGTCTGGGGCATCTGCCCGCCGCTTTCATTGATGAGATCCTGCAGGTGTTGCGGCACGGAACTGGAGCCGTGCATCACAAGGTGGGTGTTCGGGATCTTGGCGTGGATCGCCTCGATCACCCGCATCGCCAGGATATCGCCATCGGGCTTGCGGCTGAACTTGTAGGCGCCGTGGCTGGTGCCGCAGGCAATGGCCAGCGCGTCGACCCCGGTCCGCGCCACGAAATCCGCCGCCTGATCCGGATCGGTCAAAAGCTGGCTTTCGTCCAGCTTGCCCTCGGCCCCCGAGCCGTCCTCTTCGCCCGCCTCGCCAGTCTCAAGCGAGCCGAGAACCCCAAGTTCGCCCTCGACGCTGGCTCCGACCCAATGCGCCGCATCCGACACCCGCGCCGTAATGGCGACGTTGTAGTCATAGCTTGCGGGGGTCTTCATGTCCTCTAAGAGGCTGCCGTCCATCATCACGCTGGTAAAGCCGTGCCGGATCGCCGAAAGGCAGGTCGCCTCGTTGTTGCCGTGGTCCTGATGCAGGCAGATCGGGATCGACGGATGCATTTCCGACAAGGCTGTCACCATGTGGCGCAGCATGATGTCGCCCGCGTAGGACCGCGCGCCACGGCTGGCCTGCAGGATCACGGGCGCGTCGCAGGCCTCGGCGGCCTTCAGGATCGCCAGGCCCTGCTCCATGTTGTTGATGTTGAAGGCTGGCACGCCATAGCCATGCTCGGCGGCGTGGTCCAACAATTGTCTCAGCGTTATCAGTGCCATGCTGCCCTCCTCAGATCAGCTTGCCCATGGCGACAGCAGTGTCGGCCATGCGATTGGAAAAGCCCCATTCGTTGTCGTACCAGGACAGAACGCTGCACAAAGTGCCGTCCATGACCTTGGTCTGGTCCATGTGGAACACGGACGAATGCGGGTCGTGGTTGAAGTCGGAACTGACGTTCGGTTGCGTGGTATAGCCAAGGATGCCCTTCAGCGGGCCGTCGGCTGCCGCCTTGATCGCGGCGTTGATTTCGTCGACCGACGTTGCGCGCTTGGCGATGAACTTCAGGTCCACGACGGACACGTTCGGCGTAGGCACCCGCATGGCAAAGCCGTCCAGCTTGCCCTTGAGTTCCGGCAGGACCAGCCCCACCGCCTTGGCGGCCCCCGTCGAGGTCGGGATCATGCTGAGGGCCGCGGCGCGACCCCGGTAAAGGTCCTTGTGCATCGTGTCGAGCGTCGGCTGGTCGCCGGTATAGGAATGGATGGTGGTCATCATCCCCTTTTCGATGCCGATGGCCTGATGCAGGACCTGCGCCACCGGCGACAGGCAGTTGGTGGTGCAGGACGCGTTCGACACGACCAGGTCGCCCGCCGTCAGCGTGTCGTGGTTCACACCGTAGACGATGGTCTTGTCCGCCCCATCGGCAGGGGCCGACACCAGCACCCGCTTCGACCCGTTCTTCAGGTGCAGCGCCGCCTTGTCACGGGCGGTAAAGATGCCCGTGCATTCCAGCGCGATGTCCACCTCGCCCCAGGGCAGATCCTCGGGGCTGCGGACGGCCGTCACCTTGATCCGGCCCTGGCCCGCGTCAATCCAGTCTTCGCCCGTTGTCACTGTGCCCGGAAAGCGGCCATGGACACTGTCGAACCGCATCAGGTGGGCGTTGGTTTCGACCGGGCCCAAGTCGTTGATGGCGACCACGCGGATATCGGTCCTCCCTGATTCCACTATGGCCCGCAGGATGTTGCGCCCGATGCGTCCAAAGCCGTTGATGGCAACGTTTAAAGTCATGTCCGTGTCTCGTCCTTATCCGATCAGAGCGCGGGCGGCCTTGGCGGCGGCCTCGGCGGTGATGCCGAAATGGGCGTAAAGAGCGGGGGCCGGGGCGCTGGCGCCAAAGCCCGTCATGCCGATGAAGGCGTCATCCGAGCGCAAGACAGCGTCCCAGCCCTGACGGATTGCAGCCTCGATGCCGACGCGCGGGGCCTGTCCCAGAACTGCCGCGCGATAGTCGACGGGCTGCGCCGCCAACAACTCGAACGACGGGGCCGAGACGACCGCGGCGCGAATACCCTCTGCGGCCAGGAGGTCGACCGCGGCCAGGGCGATTTCCACTTCGGACCCAGTGGCGATCAGCGTCACTTGCCGGTCCGCCACGTCGCGCAGCACATAGGCCCCCTTGGCGGTCATGTTGACATCGGCCGCCGTCCGCACCACCGGCAGGTTCTGGCGGCTTAGCGCCAGCAGCGTCGGCGTCCCGGTTGCGGCAAGGGCGATCTCCCAGGCCTCGGCGGTGATGCCGAAATGGGCGTAAAGAGCGGGGGCCGGGGCGCTGGCGCCAAAGCCCGTCATGCCGATGAAGGCGTCATCCGAGCGCAAGAC
>JBGSVS010000280.1:0-3247 GCA_041752895.1 Tabrizicola sp. | reverse complement strand
CGTGGCCATATCGCCATGGCCCGCATCGCGCGGCGGCTCGACCGCAACGGCCGAAAGGTCCAGGCCCACAGGCAGGACGCCCGCGGCCATCAGCCCTTCCAGCTCGGCCACCACAAGCGCACGAATTTCGGCGAACAGGTTCATTTGATCACATCCCTCTCGTGCCCAAGGCCATGCCAGAGGCCCGATCAGAGGTCAAGGATGCGTCAGCCCTGGCGCCACTCCGCCAGCGCCGCATTCTCTTCCGGCTCCCCTGCCGCCGCGCCCGCAAAGGGCGATGCGACCGACCGGTTGCGGAAGTAATGCGTCTCCCGCGCCCCGAAGTAGAAGGCCACAATCGCGCCCAGAAGCCACCACAGCGGCTCGGGCACCGCATTCAACCCCACCATCCGGAACGCAAAGCCCTCCGGGTCCACCATCGCATAGACGAAAAGCCCGATGGTCCCGAAGGCCAGGAACGGCCGCGGCATCCGGTTCAGCCCATTGACCATCCTGTCGAACCAGGACAGCGCCGGGTGCTGGTATTCCTCACCCAACTGCCGAAGTGCGGCCATCTGCGCATCCGCCGACAGCTCCATCCGCTTGGTAGCCGAAGGCACGAAGACTTCTGCCACCCCCTTCGCCGCCTCCCCCAGCGCCGTCACCGCGCCCGGGGCACCCACCAGCCTGCCGATCACCCCCATTTTGCCACCCGGGCCGCATGCTGCGCTGCCGTCAGGTGATATTTCGGAGAGATGAACTCCTCGGCCCGCACGATCCAGCCGCCCTTGCCACCATCCTTGCGCCGCGCGAACTTGCGGCTGGCCGGGCGCTTGTCGGCAATGGCGTAGTAGTAATTCCGCCGCGCGATCCCGTAGGCATCTGCAAGATGGGTCGGAGCCGCGTCATAAGCCATCTGCGCCGCCCGGATCGTCTGCTGCCCGACCGCCCCATCAGGGTCGCACGGAAAGCCCATGTCCGTCAGCAGCCTCTGCAGGATCTTCACCGCATTGCCGCCCGCGTTAACATACATGTCGAAGACGCTGGCCTGGATCGGCTCGGGCAGGGCGGCAATCCCCGGACGCTTGTAGTAATGCTCCAGATAGATCTCGACCGCCTGCGCCCGGGTCAGGGCCTTCACGTCGGCCACGTCGATGCGGCTGTCGCGGTTCACGTCGATCCCCAACCGGCGCATCGTGCCGATGGTCACCCCATGATTGGTCGCCCCGCCCGGATCATCCGGGTCGTTCACAAAGCCGCCCTCGCGGGCAACGATCTCGGTGGCAATCTCGCGTACGTCCGGCATGTCACTTCCCCCCATCGCACGGGGAAAGCCTGCCCATTCCGCCTTAACGCCGCCCTGCCGCAGCGTTCGGTCAGGCCATCATCCTGAATTTTCGCAGAAAATTCGTGCCTCAGCTGTCGGGCTGGTTCGGGTCCTTGTAGACACCCTGCTCTTTCAGGGCGTCCACGACCTCCTGCGGCATGTAGGTCTCATCATGCTTGGCAAGGACTTCGGTGGCCACGAACGTGTCACCCTCCATCCTTCCCAGCGCGACCATGCCCTGCCCTTCGGCAAAAAGGTCCGGAAGGATGCCAGTGTAGCGCACCGGGACCGTGGCGTTGGTATCGGTCACCGCAAAGCCCACCTCCGTCCCCTGCCCGCGCTGGATCGAGCCTTCGACAACCAGCCCGCCGATCCGGAACGTCTCGCCTGCGCGCGGTGGGTCCTCCATCACCTGCGTGGGCGAGCGAAAGAAGTTGATCCCGTCGCGCATTGCATAGCCGACCAAGGCTGTCGCCCCGATCAGCGCCACCGCCGCAAGCGCGATGACCTGGATGCGCCGCTGCTTCTTCAGGCCCTTCAGCCCCCGGAATTCAGTTTTCCCGCTCATCGCATCCGTCCTTTGCCGTCAGGCACTCATTGCCACGCCCAAGGTGGGCATGCCTTGACCCTCGTCAAGCCTTACGGGAAGACCGGAGCCAGCATCAGCCCCTCGGTTTCCGGCAGCCCCAGCATCAGGTTCGCGTTCTGGATCGCCTGCCCGGATGACCCCTTGGTCAGGTTGTCCAGCACCGCGACCACCATGGCGCGACCCGGCACCCGGTCACCGATCACCCCCAGATGGCAGAAGTTCGACCCCGCGATATCGCGGGTCGATGGCAGCGACCCAAAGGGCAGGACTTGCAAGAACGGCTCGGTTTCATACGCCTTTTCCAGCACCTGATGCACGATCTTCGCGTCGCCCTTGACATAAACCGTCGCCAGAATTCCCCGGTTCATCGGCAAAAGATGCGGCGTGAACTGCACCCGCACCGGCCGCCCGGCGACCTTGGAGAACTCCTGGTCGAACTCACCCAGATGCCGGTGCTTGCCGCCCGCCGAATAGGCATAAGTGCCGCCGGACAATTCCGCGTGAAGCAGGTTCTCTTTGAGGCTGCGTCCCGCGCCCGAGACTCCGGCCTTGAGGTCGATAAGGATGTCATCAAGGTCGATCACGCCCGCCGCGATCAGGGGCCGCAGCGCAAACTGCCCGGTAGCCGCGTTGCACCCCGTGCCCGCCACCAGCCGCGCTGTGGCAATCTCGGCCCGATAGAACTCGGTCAGGCCATAGACCGCTTCCTCCTGCAGGTCCGGCTGGCTATGCGGCTGGCCATACCACTTCTCGTATTCCGCCGGGTCGCGCAGCCGAAAGTCGGCCGACAGGTCCACGATCCGGAGGGACTTCGGCAGCTTTGCAATCACCTCCTGCGTCGTCGCATGCGGCAGCGCGCAGAAGCACAGGTCGACATTGGAAAAATCGATCTCGTCGATCTTCTGAAGCTTGGGCAGGTCCAGATGCCGCAAGAACGGAAACACCTCCGCCATCGCCATCCCCGCCTTGCGGTCCGCCGACAAGGCCACGATGTGCATGGCGGGATGCGTCGCGATCAGGCGCACAAGCTCCGCCCCCGTATAGCCCGAGGCTCCAAGAATGGCGATGCGATGGGTCATGGCGCGGCTCCCACAAATGAAACGCGCCCTCTTTGCGCCGCCCGCGCCCTCAATGCAAGGCCGTCGAATGTCCCCGGCACAATTCCGAACCCGTACTTGCCCTTTTCCAAATACTCCCGCCGGAGGCGTCCCACCGCTCCGCCGGGACCGACGCCCCGTTCTAACGCGGCCTTCGAGGGTCTAACCCGGCCCACGAGGGCGCGCCCGCCCCGGCGAACGGGTCAGTACCCGCGCAGTTCCTCGATGTCGCGGCGCTCTCGCTTGGTCGGGCGC
>JBGSVS010000279.1:0-1823 GCA_041752895.1 Tabrizicola sp. | reverse complement strand
CGCGCCGGGTCGCCGCTGGCTGTGCGTCACAGCCGACCGAGGCCACCGTGACCCGGTTCACGCCTTCGGGAAAGCCCGGGCCCATCCGGACCACGGCCAGTTCACCCGGCGACAACGGCGGGGTGTGGCCCAGAAAGACCTCTCCCGCCCCTTCGACACGGAACCGGACATGGCGACAGCCGATGTCGGGTGCCGCGATGAGAAGGCCGTAGCTGCGGCTGTCCGAAACCGAGGCAAAGCTGACCGAGACCGGGCAACCGCGCGTTCGGCAGGCATCATCAGCGGGTTAGGCGGAAGCGGGACAGGCCAGGGCAAGCCCGGCCAAAATAAGCAAAACGCGCATTGGAAACCTGCATGAAATCGAATGTGGAAAAAGTCAGTCAAGAATGGCACAAGCTTAGCCGATCCCGGGCCATCGGTCCATGGCTTCGGACCCGGACTTGACCATCTGGGCATTATCCGCTATGCGCCGGAGGCGGTCAAACGGGCCGCGACGCCGGGGCGCCCGTAAACTTGCGTCCCATCATTCATGCGGTCCGATACCGCATCCATAGGACGCTAATGACCAAATTTTCCGACCTCGCGCTGGACCCGCGCGTGCTGCAAGCCGTCACTGAAGCCGGCTACGAGACCCCCACTCCGATCCAGGCCGAGGCCATTCCGCACGCGCTTACAGGCCGCGACGTGCTGGGGATCGCCCAGACCGGCACCGGCAAGACCGCCAGTTTCACGCTGCCGATGATCACGCTGCTCGGTCAGGGCCGTGCCCGCGCCCGGATGCCGCGCAGCCTGGTTCTGGCGCCGACGCGCGAACTCGCCGCCCAGGTGGCCGAGAACTTCGAGATCTATGCCAAGCACACCAAGCTGACGAAGGCGCTGCTGATCGGCGGGGTCGCGTTCGGCGAACAGGACAAGCTGATCGACCGTGGTGTCGATGTGCTGATCGCGACCCCGGGCCGTCTGCTTGACCATTTCGAACGCGGCAAGCTGCTTCTGACCGGCGTGCAGATCATGGTGGTCGACGAGGCTGACCGCATGCTCGACATGGGCTTTATCCCGGACATCGAGCGGATCTTCCAGCTGACCCCGCCCAATCGCCAGACGATGTTCTACAGCGCCACCATGGCGCCCGAGATCGAGCGGATCACCAAGACCTTCCTGAAGAACCCCGCCAAGATCGAGGTTGCCCGCCAGGCGACGGCGTCGCTGACGATCACCCAGTCGCTGATCGAGGTGAAGCCCGTCCGCAAGGACCGCAGCTTCGGCGACAAGCGCGCGATGCTGCGTGCGCTGATCAAGGCCGAGGGTGAGACCTGCACCAACGCGATCATCTTCTGCAACCGCAAGATGGACGTGGATGTGGTGGCCAAGTCTTTGAAATCGCACGGCTTCAATGCCGCTCCGATCCACGGCGACCTGGAACAGTCGATGCGGATGAAGACGCTGGACGCCTTCCGCGATGGCTCCTTGCACCTTCTGGTTGCCTCGGACGTCGCGGCGCGTGGTCTGGACATCCCGGCCGTCAGCCATGTGTTCAACTTCGACGTGCCGTCGCACCCCGAGGATTACGTCCACCGCATCGGCCGCACCGGTCGGGCCGGTCGTCTGGGCAAGGCGCTGACCATTTCGGTGCCCTCGGACGAGAAGTATCTGAAGGCCATCGAAAGCCTGATCAAGACCGAGATTCCGCGCGGCCAAGCGCCCGAGGGCTATGAGCCCTCGACCAGCGACGGCCGTCCGGAACGCGCGCCCCGCGAAGACCGCAAGGGCCGCGAACGCGGCGGGCGGGGTCGTGGAGACCGTGAGCGTCCGGTCAAGGCGCA
>JBGSVS010000278.1:0-3713 GCA_041752895.1 Tabrizicola sp. | reverse complement strand
CGCGATGGCCCGGGAGATTGCCGCCAGCCTGAAACCCGGCGACCGCCCGGTCCTCCTCCTCTCGGGCGGAGAACTCACCGTCACTCGCACCGGCGATGGGGTAGGGGGCCCTAACGCCGAGTTCTGCCTCGCCCTCGCGCTGGCCCTGGACGGGCATCCACAAATCCACGCCATCGCCTGCGATACCGATGGCGTCGATGGGGCTGCCGAGGTCGCAGGCGCGCTGGTCTCTCCCGATACCCTTCAGACCCCGGGGGTTGCCGAGGCGCTGGCCCGCAATGACGCGCACAGCTACTTTGCGCGGGCAAATGCGCAGGTCGTCACCGGCCCCACGCTGACCAACGTCAACGACTTCCGCGCGATCCTGATCCAGCCGCCCCTCTAGCCGCGATCCGCAAAGGGGCTGTCATAGAAGGTGCGCGGGGCGATCTGTTCGGGCTCGACCATGGTCAGCGTTAGGTCCCGGACATCGTTGTCGATCATCCGGTAAGCCTCGCGGATCAGCCCATGCGCGTCCTGCCGCACCATGTGCACGGGAAACTGCAGCCAGGCCGCGAAGGGGTCGTAGTCGTAACAGCCGATGACGCTGGCCCGCAGCGCCTCGGGCGGAAGGCCCGACAGATGGCCAAGCACGCCTTCCAGCACCGTCAGCGAGTTGACGAAGATCCCCGCCGGCAAGCCCCCAAGCCGGTCGTACAGCGCCGCGATTTCGCGCATCGCACTCCTGGGCGCATAGCCGCAGGCGATGATCTGTGCAGGTTCGGGGGGCATTCCGGCCTCGGTCAGCACGTCGCGGAACGCCTCGATCCGCCGCCCCGTGGCATAGTCGCCCGCGTCGCCCCCGATCAGATACAGCCGCTCGCGGGGCGTGGCCCCGGTCACTGGCCGGTCCGCCAGAAGCCGCCGCGTCAGGTCCGCCGCCCCCTTGTGGTTGTCCGACACCACCGACGGCGCATCGTTGCCCGGCAAGTCGACGAAGATGTGCCGCAGGTTCGCTTTCCGGCACATCCGGCTGACGGTATCGGGGTCGGTCGCCCCGGCGATGAACAGGAAATCCACCGCATAACTGATCAGCGTCTCGACGATCCGCCGCTCTTCCTCGGGCTCGCGCAGCGATGAGGCGATGACCGGCACCAGCCCGCGTTCCCGCGCGAAGGCCTCAAAGCTTTGCGAAAGTGCTGTGAAAAAGCGGTTGTCGTGCAGCGGGATGATCATCCCCACCAGCCCCGACCGCGCCTTGCGCAACCCCCGCGCCTGCATGTTGGCCGAATAGCCCTGCTCGGCTGCGATCTTGCGGATGGTCTCGACCGTGGATTCGGCAATCCTCCGGGTCCGCCAGCTTTCCCCCAACGCCGCCGAGACCGTCGAAGGCGAAGCGCCGGACAGCCGGGCAATGTCGTAGATCGTCGACTTGCGGGAGGTGCGGGTCATCGTGAACGGCTTTGGAAAGAATCTTCTTGACGACTCTAGGCGCTTGGCCGCTTGATACGCAATATCGATTGTGCAGACCATCGATCCTGGGAGGAGAATCCAGCGTCGGCGTGACGGGGCAAGGGCAACTTTGCCGCAAGGAACGGTTGCACAATCGATGTAGCAAAGAGATTTCAGCCCTACAGCGGGCCTCAACGGGAGGATAATCATGCACAGAAGAACATTGGGCGCGCTCTTGGCCGGCGTTGCTTTCGTCTCGGCGCTTGGCACGGCAGCGCTTGCGCAGGACAAGCCCACCATGGGCGTCGTCGTCAAGATCGGCGGCATCCCGTGGTTCAACGCGATGGAAATGGGGATCACCGAAAAGGGTGCCGAACTGGGCATGGACGCGACCATGATCGGCCCGACCAGCGCCGACCCCGCGCTCCAGGTCCGCGCCATCGAGGACCTGATCGCCAAGGGCGTCGACGTGATCGGCGTCGTCCCGAATGACGAGGCCGCGCTTGAGCCCGTCCTCGAAAAGGCCCGCGCCGCCGGGATCAAGGTCATCAGCCATGAAGGCCCGGGCCTGATGAACGTCGACTGGAACTTCGAGATGGCCTCGGCCCAAGGCTTCGGCGAAACCCATGCCGAGCTTCTGGCCCAGAAGATGGGCGGCAAGGGCGAATACGGCGTCTTCGTCGGCTCTCTGACCGTGCCGCTGCACAACGCCTGGGCCGATGCCGCCATCGCCTACCTCGCGGCGAAATACCCCGACATGAAGCCGGTCGGCGAACGCTACGGGGTTGCCGAAAACGTCGATGACAGCCGCAAGACCGCGCTGGACCTGATGGCCGCGAACCCGAACCTCACGGGCTTCCTCGCCTTCGGCAGCCAGGGCCCGATCGGGGCTGGTCGCGCGATCGAGGAACGCCGCGCCACCGGCACCATCCACGTCATCGGGCCGTTCTCGCCCGGGCAGGGGCGTGATCTGGTGAAATCCGGCGCGATCTCGGGCGGCTTCATGTGGAACCCGGCCGAAGCGGGCCGCGTCTTCGTGACCATGGGCAAGATGCTTGTCGATGGCACCGAAGTCGCGGATGGCACCGACATTCCCGGCCTCGGCGTCGTCTCGCCCGATGCCGCGAACAAGGACATCATCACCAACAACCTGATCGCGATCAACGCCGAGACGGTGGACGGTCTGGCCGACCTCGGCCTCTGATCCTGTCGACCACCCTCCGGGGCTGCTGCTCCCGCGGCCCTGGAGTCCTGTCTGCACCCAACTCACTGCCTTGGGGACCCGCATGAACCTTTACCGCACCGCTCTCGATGAACTCGGCGGCGTCTTTGCGACGCTGGACGATGCCCAAGTCGACGCCGTTGTCGACCGACTTGCCCGCGCCAGACGGATCGTCGTCTTCGGCGGCGGGCGTGAACGCCTGCAGATCATGGGCTTTGCCATGCGGATGTTCCACATGGGCCTCGACGCCGCCGTCGAAGGCGACATGACCACCCCCGCCGTGGGCAAGGGCGACGTCTTCCTGCTGACCTGCGGCCCCGGCCATATCTCCACCGCCGAGGCGCTGATGGGCGTCGCCCGCGCGGCGGGGGCCGAAGTGATCATGATCACCGCACAACCCAAAGGCCGGTGCGCGCCCCTGGCCGACATGATCCTGCACCTTCCCGCACAGACCATGGCCGATGACCAGGGCGACAGGGCGTCCTCGGTCCTGCCGATGGGCAGTCTTTTCGAAGGCGCGCTTTTTGTCCTGTTCGAGGTCATGGTGCTGAAGCTCAAGACCCGCCTCAACATCACTGCCGATGCCATGCGCGCGAACCACACGAACCTCGAATGATCGAGACAGGCCCAGAACCAGACGCCCTCCGCTTCCAGGGCATCACCAAGATCTTCGGCGGGGTCACCGCGCTGAACGGTGTCGACTTCACCGTCGGCGCGGGCGAGGTGCACTGCCTGGCGGGCGAAAACGGCTGCGGCAAGTCCACGCTCATCAAGATCATCACCGGTGTCTACCAGCCCGAACCAGGGGGCCGGATGGAGATCTTCGGCGAACCCCACGCGACCATAACCCCCACACTTGCCCGCAAGGCCGGGATCGCCGTCATCTGGCAGGACCTGGCGCTTTTCCCCGAAATGACCGTGGCCGAGAACATCGCCTTCGAGACCCTTCTCGGTAACCGCCCGCGCGGTGTGTCCTACGCGCGCCTCCGCGACACCGCCACGGCGGCGCTGGCGCGGTTGGACGTGACGCTTGACCTTGACGCGCGGCTGGGAGACCTCC
>JBGSVS010000277.1:0-2846 GCA_041752895.1 Tabrizicola sp. | reverse complement strand
AAAGCGCCGCGTCCCCCGCCGGGATACCGCCGGCTGCCGAAGGATTGCCGCCCAGCGCGATGGCTGCGTCCGCCTCGGGGTTCTGGTCGGTGCGGTTGAAGCCGCCCGGCGTCGGGTCGGGCAGCTCGGCCAGATTTTCCGGCAATTCCAAGGGTTTCGGAGGGACAATGGCAAACTCGTCCGGCCCCGGTCCCGACCGCAGGTTCATCAGCTGGGGGTCGCCCTTGCCGCCGCAAGCTGCCAGCGTGATCATCGTCGCAACCGCGATGATCGCCCTGCCTTTTCCAGCCTGCATACCTGCCTCCGAACCGTCTTTTGCCCGTCTTAGCCTAAAGCCGCGCGGTCGTCACGCCTGTTTAGCGCGCCTTGCGCTTGGGTTTGCCACCTGCGGCATCGCCCTTTGCAAAGATCACCAGCCCCAGCGCCCCTGCGAAGATCGCGATGTCTGCTACGTTGAACGCATAAGGATTCTCGATCCCGCAGCAGGACATGTTCAGAAAATCCGCCACGGCGCCATAGGCTATCCGGTCGATGATGTTGCCCAGGGCCCCGCCGACCAGCAGGCCACCCGACAGTTCGGCCTTCCAGTTTCCCGTTTCGCGCCGCATCCACCAGACCACCCAGGCCGAGATTACCACGGCCAGCACGATCAGCCCCCAACGCGCAAGGTCCGAGCCGTTGGACAAGAGGCCGAAGTTGATCCCGTAGTTCCAGGCCATGCGAAAGGTCAGGTAAGGCGGGAAGACGTCGATTTCGCCCCGGTTGATAAGGTCCAGCACATGCACGACGGCAAGCTTGGTCGCCTGGTCCAGCACGAAGACGGCAGCAGCGATGATCCAGAAGCGCCGCATTATCAGTGCCGGAAATGCCGCTGGCCGGTGAAGACCATGGCCAGCCCACGCTCATCCGCCGCCGCGATCACCTCGTCGTCGCGCATCGAGCCACCGGGCTGGATGATCGCCGTCGCCCCCGCTTCGGCTGCCGTGATCAGCCCATCGGCAAACGGCAAGAACGCGTCCGACGCGACGACCGACCCTTTGGTCAACGGCCTCGGCAGCCCCAGCGCCTCGGCCATGTCTTCGGCCTTGCGCGCTGCGATCCGGGTGCTGTCCACCCGGCTCATCTGCCCTGCGCCCACGCCCACCGTCGCCCCATCCTTCACATAGATGATCGCGTTCGACTTCACATGCTTGGCGACCGTCCAGGCAAACATCAGGTCCCGCATCTCGGCCTCTGAGGGCGCGCGCTTTGTCACCACCTTCAGATCGCTGGCCGACACATGGCCGTTGTCCCGGTCCTGCACCAGGAACCCACCCGCCACCTGCTTGAACGCCAGCCCCCCGGCCTTCGGGTCCGGCAAGGCACCCGTGGTCAGCAGCCGCAGGTTCTTCTTCCCCGCAAAGACCGCCTTAGCCTCTTCCGTCGCATCCGGGGCAATCACCACTTCGGTGAAGATCTTCACGATCTCTTCCGCCGTCGCCCCGTCAAGCACCTGATTCAAAGCCACAATCCCACCAAACGCCGAAGTCTGGTCGCACTGGTAGGCCCGGCTGTAAGCCTCGACCAAACTCCCCGCCACCGCCACTCCACAGGGGTTCGCGTGCTTGATGATCGCACAGGCCGGAGCGCCCCCCGCAAACTCCGCCACCAGCTCGAACGCCGCATCGGTATCGTTGATGTTGTTGTAGGACAGCTCTTTGCCCTGCCACTGCCGCGCTGTCGCGACCCCCGGCCTGCGCGAGCCATCGGTGTAGAACGCCGCCGCCTGATGCGGGTTTTCGCCATAGCGCAGGGTCTGCGCCAGACGGCCCGCAAAGCTGCGATAGCGCGGGGCAGGGGCCTTCAGCTCTCCCGCCAGCCAGGTCGAAACCGCCGTGTCATAGGCCGCCGTCCGCGCATAGGCCGTCAGCGCCAGCTTTTGCCGGTGCGCCAGCGTCGTCGCCCCGTCATGCGACTTCATCTGCGCCAGCAGGCCGTCATAGTCGCGCGGATCGGTCACCACGGTCACGAAACGATGGTTCTTCGCCGCCGCCCGGATCATCGCCGGGCCGCCGATGTCGATGTTCTCGATGCAGGTCGCATGATCCGCGCCCCGCGCGACGGTTTCCTCGAACGGGTAAAGGTTCACGATCAGAAGATCGATCGGCTCGATCCCGTGCGCGGCCATCGCCACCAGATGCTCGTCATCGTCGCGCAGCGCCAGAAGCCCGCCATGCACGTTCGGGTGCAGCGTCTTCACGCGCCCGTCCATCATCTCGGGAAACCCGGTGACCTCGGCCACATCCCTGACCGCCAGCCCCGCAGCCCGCAACATGCCCGCCGTTCCACCCGTGGAAATCAGCTCCACCCCGTACGCCGCCAGCGCCCGCGCCAGGTCCAGAAGCCCGGTCTTGTCGGAAACGGAAATCAGCGCGCGGCCGATGGGAACGAGGTTGGTCATGTCACACCCCTGTCAGTCTGGCAGCGGGTCCTCGGGGTCCACACCCTCCAGGTCCCGGATCGCCAGCGGAGTATCCTTTGCCTTCGCCAAGGTCCAGCCTATCCGTGTCTCAAAGCCCCGCGCCTCGGAATGCAGCACAATTTGCAGGCAGGGACGCGGCTTGAGGCGGCCCTTTTCCAGATAGGCCGACGGTTCCAGCCCCAGTTCCGCCGGTCCGGTAAAGCGGAAGACCCAGATCTCGCCGCTGCGCAGGACCATCGACGCCGCCGTGCCACCCATGTCAACTTCGGCATCCACGTCCGGATGCAGGTGGAACCGGATCGCAAAGCGCCCACCGGCCATCGCCGTGGTCGTCATCGCATCCTCGAACCGCCGCCGCGCCTCGGCGGTCATCGCGGTTAGCGCA
>JBGSVS010000276.1:0-8133 GCA_041752895.1 Tabrizicola sp. | reverse complement strand
GGTCGAAGGCATCGCCGCCGGGACCGCCCATGTGCTGGAAACCTACGTCGAAGTCGGCGCGTCGCCCGCCCGGGTGCTGGCCGTGGGCGGCGGCACGAAGAACGCACTGTGGCTGCAGGCGACCTCTGACTTCGGCGGCGTGGCGCAGCATGTCTGCGAAAAGACCATCGGTGCCAGCTACGGCGACGCCTTCCTTGCGGCGCTAGCCATCAGGGCTGCCAAACCGCAGGACATCCTGGCCTGGAACCCGAACGCCACCACAGTGACGCCGGAAGCCGTCCCCGCCTACACCACGCAATACCCGCTCTGGAAACGCCTCTACGCCCAGACAAAGGACCTGATGCAGGCCCTGCCGTGACTGACTTCGCCCGCCTCCGCCCGCACCAGCTGCAAGCGATCATCGCGGCGAACACCCCCGTCGTCCTGCCCATCGGCGTGATGGAGTATCACGGCCAGCACCTTCCCGTCGGGGTGGACCTGCTCGCGGTGACCGGGGTGCTGGATCGGCTTGGGGATCAGATCATCACTCTGCCGCCCTTCGCCTATGGCGCGGCCAGTCATGCCGTGGCAGGCCCAGAGGGGACCGGGACGCTCCACATTGACGCGAACGCGATCCTGCCGATGGCCGAAGGCCTTTTCACCGCGCTTCTCAAGGCAGGCTTCCGCAACATCTGGGGCGTTATCCATCACCAGACCGAAGGTTTCGATCAGGGCATGCCCACCGACCTTGCCTTCCGTCTCGCAGGCCGCAACGCGATCATGCGGTTCCTCGAGGCGACGCGGGGCCCCGGCTGGTGGGGCGACCGGGGGATGCAGGACTACTACGCCCGGCAGGCGCAGGGGGAGGACCCGTTCAACTGGATCCGCATTCACTCGCTGTTCCCCAAGGGCGCGGACTTTCCGTTCGATCATGCCGGGAAGGGAGAGACCGCGCTGATGCAGGCCGTGGCACCCGAAACGGTGGACATGGCACGGGCCAGGGATGGCCGGCACTGGTATACGGACGATGCGGGTGAGGCCTCACCCGAACTTGGAGAGCGCGGCGTCCAGATCGCTCTTGCCCATCTTCTGGACGTCTTCGGACTTGCGTCCTAAAGCTCTGGCAGATCGACCACGCCCTTCTTCAGGATGAAGCAGCCATAGGGCCCGGAATCCGCCGTGCGGACGATCGCAAAGGCCCGTTTCGCGGCGGCATAGAAGTCGAACCGCTCCAGCGGCTGGATGGTCACGGGTCGATCCTCGGCCTGATCGACAACCGCTTGCATCCGGGCAAAGACCGGCACCTGCCCGTCGGGGTTGCCCACGACCTGCATCCGGCTGACGGGCGCGGGGCCGAAGGTATCCAGCGGCATCAGCGTCAGGATCGCCCGCGCTGCAGTCGGGATATCACAGCCCGCCAAGTCGATGAGACGGCCATAGGTCGTTTCGGCCGCAATGGTCGCCGCCGGGTGATTGACGTCGCAGATCACCAGATCGTCGCCATGCCCCATCAGCATCAGGACATGCACGATCTCGGCCGAAAGGCGCTGGTCGATCCCCTTCAGCATGGGTTTTCCACCTGTGAAGATTCCGTTAACAAGAAACGCCAAGCCCTTGTTTCAAAAGGGAAGCTCCGAATTGTCCACCGTGGACATCACTTCACCGCACCGGCGGCCATCCCCTTGATGATGAACCGCTCCAGCACGACCCCGATCACGATCAAGGGCAAGATCGCCGCAAAGGACAGCGCCGCCATCGACCACCAGTTGATCCCCTGCGACCCGGTCTGGCTCGCCACCATCACCGGCAGGGTGTTGGCATGGGTCGAGGTCAGAAGGGCCGCGAAGAAGTATTCGTTCCAGGTCAGCACAAGCGACAGGATGAAGGCCGCGACCATCCCCGGCAGCGCGATGGGCAAGATGATCGTCAGGAACGCTCCCCAGATCGACAGCCCGTCGACGAGGGCGGCTTCCTCCAGCTCGGTCGGGATCGTCTCGAACTGGTCCTTCATGATCCAGATGACGATGGGCAGGACCGAGAGGGTATAAAGCAGGATCAGCCCGACCCGGGTGTCGAGAAGCGCCAGCTCCTTGTAAAGGACCAGGAACGGCAGGGCGAGAACGACCGGCGGCAGGATCAGCTGTGACAGGAAGAAGAACAGGATGTCGTCGTTCTTCATCCAGGCCCATTTGTAGCGGAACCGCGACAGCCCGTAGGCCGCCATCGCCCCCAGGACGACTGCAAGGGTGGACGAGACCAGCGCCACAATGGTGGAATTGCCGAACCGCTTCAGAAACTCGGCCCGGACGGTGCTTTCCTGGGTCAGCGTCTGGGGCGACATCCCGATGGATTCCCAGCCCTTCCACTTGGGCGCATAGAACAGCTTTTTCGCCCAGTCGTCCTCGGGCGTCCAGGACTGCGGGAACGGGACCATCTGGCCCTGCATCACGTTCGGGGCCATCTTGAAGCTGGTCGTCGCGGTCCAATAGATCGGGAACAGGCAGATCACGGCCCAGACGATCAGGACGCCGTAGATCGCGGTCCGGCTGGCCCACCATTTCATGCGGAAACCTCGGTCGGTCTCGCTGTCGCGGAAGATCTGGACGGGGGTGTCGGTCATCTGTCCCTCAAGTCCGGGGCTTCGTCAGGCGGTTGGCGAACTTCATCAGGAAGGTCATCGCGATGACGATCAGCACCAGGTAGACCATCGCCAGCATGGTCCCGTAGCCCACGTTCGACCTTTCCCGGTACTCGCGGAAGATGAAGCTGGTGACGGTGTCCGTCGCCCCCCCGGGTCCGCCGGAGGTCACGGTGATGACGATGTCGGCGAGCTTCAGCTTGAAGATGATCCGGATCAGGATCGCGGTCACGGACACCGGCAGCATCAGCGGGAAGGTGATCTCCCAAAAGCTCTTCCACCCCGTCGCACCATCGACGCGGCTAGCCTCTTGCAGCTCTTTCGGGATCGCCTGCAGGCCCGCCAGCAGCATGATCATCATGAAGGGGATGAAGGTCCAGGCGTCCAACACCATGATGGTCAGCTTGGCCATCCAGGGGCTCTCGAAGAAACTCGGGTTCTCGATCCCGATGGCGCGGGCCAGACGGGCAAGCGGGCCGAAGCGGGCTTCAAGCATCGACTTGCCGATCATCCAGCTGACAGCGACCGGCGACAGCATCAGCGGCAGCAGGAACGCGACGCGCCAGAATTTGCGGGCGCGGATGTTCCCGGCAAGGATCAGGGCCAACCCGAAAGCGATGGCATATTCCACAAGGATCGCAAGGACATAGATCACCATGTTACCAAGCGCGTTCCAGTAGAACGGGTCGCCCCACATCTGGATCAGATTGTCCACCCCGTTGAACTGGCGGCCGTCGAGGCTGGACAGGTTCCAGCTGGAGAAGGCGATGATCAGACCGAACAAGAGCGGGAACACGGTCAGCGACACGACAAACAACGCTGCCGGTAGCACAAAAAGCGTGCGCTTGCCCTGTTCGCCCCGCGTGATCACCTGCGCCCAGCACAGCGCGGTGGCCCAGACGCAGTAGGCGTAAAGCGTGGGTCGCCAGGAGGTGAAGCCGAAGTCAGTCCAGCCCATCTGCTGGGAGGTCTGGGCAAGTGCGACAAGCGCCATAAGGCCGGCCGAGCCCCAGACCAGCGCCTGTCCCATCCGTCGACGGTTGTCAGAGATATCGTCGCTGGTGACGACGTGGAGGTGTTCGCTGCCGCTCATGCTAGCATGTTAGCTGGCGCTCTGGTGTCGGGGAAGCCTCAAGTTGTGCCTTCGCGGATATTGCTGTCCCTGTCGGGCCCGGTCCGATCCGGAAGCGCGTTGGCCAGCTGGACCAGGGATGCAACATACTTGCCCATGTCCAGACGATCCTGCGCCAAGCGAGCGGACTGGTCCCGCACCGACTGGTGCCGGTCGGGCGAACGGGCCAGCTCGACAAGACGCTCTGTCATCACGGCGAGGTCCAGATACGGGGCAACGCAGCTTTCGCCAAGTCCAACGCTGTGCTGCAGTTCGGCGACACCGGTCGCCTTGTCGAAACACAGCACGGGCAGCCCCACCGCAAGGGCATCAATAGCGACATTGGGCAGCGGGTCGAGACGGCTGGGCAGCAAAAGGACGTCGGCCAGTCGGTAGGCAGTTTCGATATCGGGCGTGGCGGGAAGGATCGAGACGATGTCCTGAACTCCACTGCGTTCAAGCTGATCAGCAAGGAACAACAGGTATCTGTCCGACGCATTCGCATCAAGCCGGCCGCCGATCCAGACGAACCTGAACCGGACCTCCGGCGCTGCGGCGCGGGCCGATGCCGCCAAAGCCAGGAAAAGGTCGACCCCCTTGCGGTAGTCGATGGAGCCCGCGCCAAGCACCAGAAATTCCTTCTCCCGGCCTTGGGGTCGCAGCTGGTCGGCCAACGGGGCGGCCGTGCCGGCAGATTCAGCGGCGGTCTTGGCCGGGACAACGCATTTGCCTTGCGGAAGCAAAACGATCTGCGCCCCCGGCGGAAAGCCGATCCGGCGTTCGGAATCATCGCGCGTCAGGCTGGAAGAGAACACGATGGCCCCCGAGACATCGTAAAGCTGCCTGATCCGGTGATGATTGTGCTGGGAGGCCGCAAATTCATGAACCAATGTCACGATCTTCGCACCAGACCCAGCCAAAGGCGAAGACGCGGAATGCGCTTCAACGCTGTTCAGGACGGCAAACGCGAAGGTCCGGCGGTGCATGACCGCGCGAACGGCCCGACCTACACGCAGCGGCTTGGGAACAAGCCGACGGGTCGTGCGGACCTCGACACTGACCTTGCGGAAGGCATCAAGCAGGGGACCTCCCTTCAGCGACAGCACCACCACATTGAACCGCGGGGACAGTTCCGCCGCAATGTTATAGGCGACGATGGGAGCCCCGGTCCGCGAGGCTTCGTGCGCAACCACCAGCACCCAGGGCAGGTCCGGGCGCGGTTTCACGTCACCGACAAGCTTGCGAGCGAGAAGATCGGAAAAAATCCGCACGGCGGGCTAATATCCAGTGGCTGATGCCGACCGGACCTCAGGCGCGGTCAGTGAAAGTCGGAGATACTTGCTGTCCGATCCCAGCCGACGCGAGCCTGCCTTGCCGTTATGAAGGAATGCCGCGGCCAAGGTCTGCCTGTATTGGTCACACTTAAGCTTACGAGATTCCTCGCGAGCGCATCGGGGTCGCCATAAAACATAGCGCTGTGCTAGGGGGTCGCGCAAGGACCACTACGGGTAAGCGGGCGATGACGCGAACCTCAACTATGGCAGGGAAATTGAATGCGTCTGGTCGTGCTGGGGGGAACAGGGTTCATCGGTTCGCATGTCGTGGACCACCTTCTGGCGGCCGGGCACCAGGTTTGCGTGGTCTCTCGCGGGACCGAGTTGTTTCGCGCGCCTTTGCCAGGGGTGACCTATGTTCGGGCGGATTATCGGATGCCTGCGGCGTTGGAGCCGGTGCTTTCGGGCTGTGACGCCGTGCTGCACATGGTCAGTTCCACTGTGCCGGGGACAGCAGACCGGCAGCCGCAAGTCGATGTGGCGGACAATCTGATGGCCTTGATCGGATGGATGCAGATGATGCTGGCGCGGAACGTGCGGCGGCTGATCTATCTTTCGTCGGGCGGCACGGTCTACGGGGTTCCCGAGGCAGTTCCGATCCGGGAAAGCCACCCGCTGCGTCCGATCAATTCCTACGGCATCGTCAAGGTTGCGGCTGAATCCTACATTGAACTGTTTCGGCGGACACAAGGTTTGCAGCCTCTGGTCCTGCGACCGTCCAATCCCTACGGCCCGCGACAGGGTCACGAAGGCACGCAGGGACTGGTCAACACGCTCATGCACCGCGCAGTGACAGGCGAGCAGGTCGACATCTGGGGGGATGGATCGGTGGTGCGCGACTACATCCACGTCGATGACCTGGCGCAGCTCTGCGTAGCTGCGGTCGAAAGTGGGGTCACGGGCGTCTTCAACGCAGGCAGCGGCATCGGCACCTCGGTCCGCGACATGATCGACCTCGTCGAGACGGTCACTGGCAGGACAGTTGCCAAGAAATTCGGGCCAGGCAGGACCGTGGACGCGCCCGTCTCGGTCCTGGATGTTGCCGCAGCGGAAAGCGAACTGGGCTGGACGCCTCGGGTCGGGCTGCTGGACGGCCTGCGTGCGACATGGGCGTGGCATCTGGCCAACGCGCAGACGAATTCCCCTGCCCGAAACTGGCTCCGAAAGGACCCGGTCCGACTGGAAGGTCTAGATCCGACCCGGGGTAATGTCATCCGACGTGACGACGAAAAACTCAGCACTTCCGCTTTTGACTAGCTCGTTAGCCGGGCGTTTATCGGGTTGGCCGAGCGATTCGGCACTATACCGTGGTAATAGGCACCGGAAGCTGACCAGACGACCTTTCGCCGCACCCAGATCGACCTTCCTGCAAAATGCGAGAGCATTTCATGCAGTCCGCCCCGGCGCGGACCATGCTCGCCTTTCCGGAAATCTATTCAGATCAGAGACCTGACGTCTAATGTGCCGAACTGCACCATCAATGTGTAATGTTTGGATTACAATTGCACTTGTAACGCTAAAGTGACAGTCTGCTTCCTTGGAGGCGCCTGTTTCTTAAGCATCGGGGACGGGCGGTTCGGACGGGCGGAGGGTCGTCAACCTGTCCAGGCACAACAGCGACGACGCGGGCACGGAGGAGCTTCTATGTCCAATGATCCTGACAAGGTCTGGCCGACAGGCCTGACGCTTCGGGAAGCCGAAGAAGTACACAGCTATCTGATCGACGGCACGCGGGTCTTCGGGGTCATCGCCCTGATTGCCCACGTTCTGGTCGCAGTCTCAACCCCGTGGCTTGGGTGAAGAGGGCAGCATGAACAACGCAAAACTCTGGCTTGTCGTCAAGCCGACCCTTGGCATTCCGCTGTTCCTGTCGGCTGTTGCCGTCGGGTCCTTCGCTGTCCACGTCGCCGTGCTCAGCAAGGTGTCGTGGTACAATGACTATCTGACCGGCAAAGGCATCAATGGCGCGATGGCTTCGGCCGACGCCGTTCTGCCCGAGACCGCGAAGGTGGCCTTTGTGCCAGGCGGATCGCACGAGGTCCTGATCACGATGCCGGACGGCACCACGGCCCGCGCCGTGTTGCAGATGCCGGAAGACATGGCATCGCTGAACTGACTGCTGTCCCGCGCGAAGGCTGGCCTTTGCGCGGGCAGGACTGATGAGGATGAGGCCCTTTGTCCTCTGGCCGTGGGGCCTCATCCTGACTTCATCCGGCACCGTTGCGGGGCGACGGGCCAGGCGGTGGGTGTTGGCATGATGTTCGACTACAAGCGCTTTGCTTTGGGAAAGATTGCGGCAGTCGGGCCGCACTGGCTGCCCTTCGCCGATGTCGCAACCGCAGAGGTGCCACTGTCGCGCCTGCTGCGTCTGTCGCTGTTCCAGGTGAGTGTCGGCATGGCGCTGGTGCTGATGGTCGGCACGCTGAACCGGGTGATGATCGTCGAACTGAACGTCCCCGCGACGCTGGTCGCCGTGATGCTGGCGCTTCCCCTCGTCTTTGCGCCGTTCCGGGCGCTGATCGGCTTCAAGTCGGACACTTTCCGCTCGGCGCTTGGGCTGCGGCGGCTGCCCTATATCTTCAAGGGCACGATGTATCAGTTCGGCGGCTTTGCCATCATGCCCTTTGCGCTTCTGGTCCTGTCCGGCTACGGCGAGGCCGTGGATGCGCCGCGCTGGCTTGGACTAAGTGCGGCGGCGCTGGCCTTTCTGCTGGTGGGCGCCGGGGTGCATATCGTCCAGACCGTCGGGCTGGCCCTGGCGACGGACCTTGTGCCTGAAGCGGACCAGCCGAAGGTCGTAGGCCTTATGTATGTGATGCTGCTGGTCGGCATGATCCTTGCGGCCTTCGCCTATGGCGCGCTTTTGGAGACCTACTCGCCGGGCAGGCTGATCCAGGTCATCCAGGGATCGGCGGTGGTCACGATCGTGCTGAACGGCCTTGCCATGTGGAAGCAGGAGGCGCGGAACCGTGACCGCGGACAGGCGCCGCAGCCCGTCGTGCGCTTTGCCGATGCCTGGGCGCAGCTTGCCGCGCGGCGCGGGATGCTGCGGCTTCTGGCCGTGATCGCGC
>JBGSVS010000275.1:0-8483 GCA_041752895.1 Tabrizicola sp. | reverse complement strand
GCCGAGCCAGAGGTGCGTTTTCTGCATGACCTCGCGTCCGTCGACCGGCTGCTGGACGGCGGGGCCGAATCGACCTGACCCGGCGCAACCGTCGCTTGCATCTGCGTTTTGCGCCAACCACCAGGAAGCTCGCGTCGCCTCACGCGGCCGTGAGGTGCAGCCAGTTGAAAACCAATGCATTTCTGGCGGCACTTTTCAGGTGTTTACAAGATTGACCAGCGTAGGGTCAAGTAATTTACAGAAATATAGTTCATAATTAGGGGGTTACGTGATTCTTAACAAAGTGGTAACATTGCGGCGGGAGAGAGCGTTCCGCGTGGCGGGACGAAAGCAGTCGAGGGGTCTTTGGCCGGGCCCTGTCGGCAAGGAGGATTGCGATGACCGACCAGACCGCCTTGAAAGCCGTTTACCCCGCGTCGCCCGATTTCGTCGCAAAAGCGCATGTGGATGCCGACGCCTATCAGGCGCGCTATGCCGCCTCGGTCGAGGATCCTGAAGGCTTCTGGGGCGAGGAAGGGCTGCGGCTGGACTGGATCAAGCCTTATACCAAGGTCAAGAATACCTCGTTTGCGCCGGGCAACATCAGCATCAAATGGTTCGAGGATGGCGCGCTGAACGTCAGCGCCAACTGCATCGACCGCCACATGCTGACCCGCGCCAACCAGACCGCGATCATCTGGGAGCCGGATGACCCGAAGGAACCCGCGCAGCACATCACCTATGCGCAGCTTCTGGAGCAGACCTGCCGGCTGGCGAACGTGCTGAAAGCGCATGGCGTGACCAAGGGCGACCGGGTCGTGCTTTACATGCCGATGATCCCCGAGGCGGCCTATGCGATGCTGGCCTGCACCCGGATCGGGGCGATCCATTCCATCGTCTTCGGGGGCTTTTCCCCCGACGCTCTGGCCAACCGGGTCAACGATTCTGAGGCCAAGGTCGTCATCACCGCCGACTGGGCGCCGCGCGGCGGCAAGAAGACAGGGCTGAAGGACAACACCGACAAGGCGCTGCTGCATTGTTCGGACAAGGTGAAATGCCTTGTGGTCAAGCGCACCGGCGACCAGACGTCCTGGGTCGACGGGCGCGACTTCGACCTGACCGCCGAGATGGCAGCGGCCAAGCCCTATTGCCCCTATGTCGAGGTGGGCGCAGAAGACCCGATGTTCATCCTTTACACCAGTGGCTCGACGGGAAAACCGAAGGGCGTGGTGCATACGACGGGCGGGTATCTGGTCTATGCGGCGATGACGCATCAGGTGACCTTCGACTACCATGACGGCGATGTCTTCTGGTGCACGGCGGATGTGGGTTGGGTCACGGGCCACAGCTATATCGTCTACGGGCCGCTGGCGAATGGTGCCACGACGCTGATGTTCGAAGGCGTGCCGACCTACCCCGATGCGGGCCGCTTCTGGGAGGTTTGCGCCAAGCACAAGGTCAACCAGTTCTACACCGCTCCGACCGCGATCCGGTCGCTGATGGGCCTGGGGCCGGAGTGGGTGGAAAAGCATGATCTGTCATCGCTGAAGCTGCTGGGCTCGGTGGGCGAGCCGATCAACCCCGAGGCGTGGAGCTGGTACAACACCCATGTCGGCAAGGGGAAATGCCCGATCGTCGACACGTTCTGGCAAACGGAAACTGGCGGGCACATCATCACCCCGATCCCGGGGGCGATCCCGCAGAAGCCGGGCAGCGCGACCAAGCCCTTCTTCGGCGTGAAGCCCGAGGTGCTGGACCCCGCCACCGCCAAGGTGCAGACCGAAACGGCGACGGAGGGGGTCCTTTGCATCACCGACAGCTGGCCGGGGCAGATGCGGACGCTGTGGGGCGATCATGCCCGGTTCGAAGAGGCCTATTTCAGCCAGTACAAGGGCTATTACTTCACCGGCGACGGCTGCCGCCGCGATGCGGATGGCTATTACTGGATCACCGGGCGCGTGGATGACGTCATCAACGTCTCGGGTCACCGGATGGGGACAGCGGAAGTTGAAAGCGCGCTGGTTGCACATGAGGCCGTGGCCGAGGCGGCCGTCGTGGGCTACCCGCACGACATCAAGGGGCAGGGCATCTATGCCTATGTCACGCTGATGAAGGGGGTCGAGCCGACGGACGCTCTGCGCAAGCAGCTTGAGGCCTTCGTGCGCACCGAGATCGGTCCGATTGCCAAACCGGACCTGATCCAGTGGGCCCCGGGACTGCCGAAGACCCGGTCCGGCAAGATCATGCGCCGCATCCTGCGCAAGATTGCCGAGAACGACTTTGGCGCGTTGGGCGACACCTCGACGCTGGCCGATCCGGCGGTGGTCGACGACCTGATCGCCAACCGGATGAACAAGGCCTGATGATGGGCCCGGTCCTCATCCTTCTTGGCCCGCCCGGCGCGGGCAAGGGCACGCAGGCGCGGATGCTGGAGGAAGACTTCGGTCTGGTCCAGCTTTCGACCGGTGACCTGCTGCGTGCGGCGGTGGCTGCGGGGACCGAGGCGGGGACGAAGGCCAAGGCGGTGATGGAAGCGGGGCAGCTGGTGTCCGACGACATCGTGCTGGCGATCCTGCGTGACCGGATGGCCCAGCCGGACGTGGCGAAGGGCATCATCCTGGACGGCTTTCCCCGGACTGCGGGGCAGGCGACGGCGCTGGACAAGCTGCTTGCGGACGCGGGCCGGAAGGTCACCGCAGCGATCAGCCTGGAGGTCGAGGACGAGGCGATGATCGCCCGTGTCTCGGGCCGCTATACCTGCGCCGCATGCGGCGAAGGCTATCATGACGAGTTCAAGCAGCCCGCCACGGCGGGGGTCTGCAACAAGTGTGGCGGCACGGCGTTCAAGCGCCGGGCCGACGACAATGCCGAAACGGTGCGGGCCAGGCTGCAAGCCTACCACGCCGAGACGGCACCGCTGATCGTGCATTACGACCGTCAGTCCGTTCTGGAACGGGTGCCTGCGATGGGGTCCATCGACGGTATCCGCGCCAGGCTGGCCGACATCGTGGGGCGCGTCTCAGCCTGACGGGAGGGGCCGTTCCCCCGGGTGATCCGAGGGTGCGGAAAACGAAAACAAGGGAGAGTACTCATGGCAGACAAATCTTCTGCCAACGCCTATTGGGCAGCAAACGTCCGGATCATCCTGATTTCTCTGGCGGTCTGGTTCGTCTGCTCATTCGGCCTTGGCATCCTGCTTCGGCCTGCGTTGAAGGGCATCATGGTTGGCGGTGCCGACCTTGGCTTCTGGTTCGCGCAGAACGGGTCGATCTACGTCTTCATCGCGCTGATCTTCATCTACGCGAAGATGATGGCGAGGGTCGACCGCGATCACGGCGTGGAAGAGTAAAGGGGACAGGGACAGATGGATCAGTTTACTCTCAACCTGATTGTGGTTGGCATCACCTTTGCCATCTACATCGGGATCGCGGTCTGGGCCCGAGCGGGCTCGACCGCTGAATTCTACGCGGCGGGACAGGGTGTGCCCCCGATCATGAACGGCATGGCGACGGGCGCGGACTGGATGTCGGCGGCCTCGTTCATTTCGATGGCCGGCATCATCGCGCTGGCCCCGGCCGGCGGCTATGAGCAGTCGGCCTTCCTGATGGGCTGGACCGGCGGCTATGTGCTTCTGGCCCTTCTGCTTGCGCCATACCTGCGCAAGTTCGGCAAGTTCACCGTGCCGGAATTCATCGGCGACCGCTTCTATTCGGGCGGTGCGCGTCTGGTTGCGGTCATCTGCCTTATCGTCATCTCGGTCACCTATGTTATCGGCCAGATGCGCGGCGTGGGCGTGACCTTCTCGCGCTTCCTGGAGGTTTCGACCGACACCGGGCTTTATATCGGTGGCGCGTTGGTGTTCATCTACGCCGTGCTGGGCGGGATGAAAGGTATCACCTACACCCAGGTTGCGCAGTATGTCGTGCTGATCATCGCCTACACGGTTCCGGCGATCTTCATCTCGCTGCAACTGACGGGCAGCTTCCTGCCGCAGCTGGGGCTGGTCGGTGGCTATGCGCCGTCGGGTGGCGATGTCTCGATGCTTGCCAAACTGGACAGCGTCGTCAGCGAGCTGGGCTTCAAGGCCTATACCTCGGACAGCCCGAACATGTTCAACATGTTCCTCTTCACCATGTCGCTGATGATCGGCACGGCGGGTCTGCCGCATGTCATCATCCGCTTCTTCACGGTGCCCAAGGTCGCAGACGCGCGGTCTTCGGCGGGTTGGGCTCTGGTGTTCATCGCGCTTCTCTACACGGTTGCCCCGGCAGTCGGGTCGATGGCGCGTCTGAACCTGACGACGACCTTCTGGCCCGGTGCGGTTACCGGAACGGCCCTGTCGGCCCCGGCGCTTTCCATTGCCGACATCGACGGCAAGCCGGAACTGTACGGCTGGATTCGCACCTGGGAGAAGACTGGTCTTCTGACCATGGCCGACAAGAACGGCGACGGTCTGATCCAGTACTTCAACGAGCCCAAGGTCGTGGCCGATGCCGGCAAGGCACTGGCTGCTGCGAACAAGGCCCTGGCCGACGCTGCCGCCGATGCCGACAAGGCACCGCTGGAAGCTGCGATTGTCGAGGCTCAGGCCGCGTTCGACGCGTCGCTGACCGAAGGCAAGCTGGGCGACAAGACGCTGGCCGAGCTTGGCTTCAAAGGCAACGAACTGACCAAGGTCGACAACGACATCATGGTTCTGGCGAACCCTGAAATCGCTGCTCTGCCGGGCTGGGTCATCGCTCTGGTTGCTGCCGGTGCGCTGGCTGCTGCCCTTTCGACCGCTGCGGGTCTGCTGCTGGCCATCGCATCGGCCATCAGCCACGACCTCATCAAAGGCTCGATCAATCCGAACCTGTCGGAGAAGTCCGAGCTGATGTGGGCGCGTATTGCCATGACCGGTGCGATCATCGTCGCCACCTATCTTGGTCTGAACCCGCCCGGCTTTGCCGCACAGGTGGTTGCCCTGGCCTTCGGTCTGGCAGCTGCTACGATCTTCCCGACGCTGATGATGGGCATCTTCTCGAAGCGCATCAACAAGGAAGGGGCAATCATGGGGATGCTGGCGGGTCTGGTCTTCACCGCCGTCTACATCTTCCTGTTCAAGGGCTGGTTCTTCGTGCCGGGTACCAACGTCTACCCGGACACTGCCGACCAGTATTTCTTCGGCATCTCGCCGCTGTCCATCGGCACCATCGGCGCCCTGGTCAACTTCATCGTGGCCTATGTGGTCTCGATGGCGACCAAGGCTCCGCCGCAGCATGTCGTGGACCTGATCGAGTCGATCCGCGTGCCAAAAGGCGCAGGTTCGGCCCAGGCTCACTAAATCATCCGCGCCTCCGGGGTTTCCCCGGGGGCGCATCCCTTTACCGGAACAGGATCATGGATCAGGACAGCACCCCGCTTCTGGCCTTCCTGGAGACGGTCCACCCCTATGACAGCCTGCCGCGGGACGAGATGGCGTGTGTCGCCGCCTCCTTCAGCCGCAGACATTACGACGATACAGCGGTGATCTATGCCGCCGGTCAGCCGATGACGGGCATCTACCTGATCCTGGACGGTTCGGTCGAAGTGCTGGAGCCTTCGGGCGGTCTGGTGTCGCTTTTGGGTCCGCGCAACAGTTTCGGCGAACGCGGGCTGATGCGGGACGGGATCGCGGTGACCACGGCGCGGGCCACCGAGGGCGCGGACATTCTGATGCTGCCCGAGGCAGAGTTCCGCCGCCTGATTGCGACCTATCCCGCCTTCGAACGCTTCTTCCACCGCGGCCGCCAGCACGAAAACCGCGAGGCCGACATTTCCACCCGCAAGGTCGGCGACCTGATCGCGCGTGCGCCGATCTCGGTGCGGCCCGCAACCACGATCCGCGAGGCAGCGGGACGGATGCGGGATGCGCATATCTCGTGCCTTGCGATCACCGAGGGCGACCGTCTGGTCGGCATCGTCACTGCGCGGGATTTCGTGAACAAGGTGCTGGCGCAGGGGTTGGACCCGGAGGCTTCGGTCAGCACGGTGATGGCCGCGGACCCGATGGTGTTGACGCCCGACAGCCTTGGGTCGGATGTGCTGAACCGGATGCTGGAACACCGGATCGGGCATCTGCCGGTGGTGGACGATGGCAAGCTGGTCGGGATGATCACCCAGACCGACCTTGTGCGGTTTCAGGCAGTATCGTCGGCGCTGCTGGTCCGCGATGCGGCGATTGCCGGGACGGTGGCGGAACTGGCCGAGAACACCGCCCGCATTCCGCGCCTTCTGGTGCAGCTGGTCGGTGGCGGGTCCGCGCATGAGGTGGTGACGCGGCTGATCACCGACATCGCCGACACGGTGACACGGCGCCTTCTGGCGATGGCCGAGGCGGAACTTGGCCCCGCCCCGGTGCCCTATCTCTGGCTCGCCTGCGGGTCGCAAGGTCGGCAGGAGCAGACGGGCGTCAGCGATCAGGACAACTGCCTGATGATCGACGATGCCGCGACAGAGGCCGACATGGCCTATTTCGCGCGGCTGGCAAAGATCGTCAGCGATGGGCTGGATGCCTGCGGCTATGTCTATTGCCCCGGTGACATGATGGCCACCAACCCGCAGTGGTGCCAGCGCATGTCGGTCTGGCGCGGTTACTTCCGCAAATGGGTGGCGACGCCGGACCCGATGGCGCAGATGCTGGCCTCGGTCATGTTCGACCTGCGCCCCATCGGCGGGGCGGCCAGCCTTTATACCGACCTTCAGGCCGAGGTGCTGGACATGGCCGCGAAGAACTCGATCTTCGTGGCGCACATGATTTCGAACAGCCTGAAGCACACGCCACCCTTGGGCCTTCTGCGTGGGTTCGCGACGATCCGGTCGGGCGAGCACAAGAACCACATCGACCTGAAGATGAACGGCGTGGTGCCGGTGGTGGACCTTGGCCGGGTCTACTCGCTGATCGGAGAGTTGCCTGCCGTGAACACCCGCGCCCGGCTGGAAGCGGCGGCTGAGGCCGGGGTCATCAGCCCCTCCGGCGCGCGCGACCTGATCGAAGCCTACGACCTGATTGCCGAGACCCGGCTGGAACATCAGGCGCGGCGGGTGAAGGCGGGCGAAAAGCCCGACAATTTCATCGCGCCCTCCGAGCTGTCGGATTTCGAACGCAGCCACCTGCGCGACGCCTTCGTCGTCGTTCGCACCATGCAATCCGCCGTGGGATCATCCCGCGGCGCCAGGAGTTGATCCCCCCAAATGGCCCTTGAACTGATCGCCGCGCTGATCGCCGCCGCCTCGCTGGGCCTTCTGGTCTGGGCGCTGCGTCGCCGCTTCACGGGTCTGCCGAAATGGTCGGTCCCCTTGGCCGCCGCCCTGGGCCTGGTCGGCTTCACCATCTGGAGCGAATACGACTGGTACGCCCGCGTTTCGGCCGAACTGCCGGCAGAGGTCGAGGTCGTCGCGGTGCAGGACGAAGCGATGCCCCTGCGGCCCTGGACCTATATCAAACCGATCAAGATGCGCTTCGTGGCGCTGGATCACCGCAAGACGCTGGCCCATCCGCAGAACGCCGGTCTGCGCATGGTCACGCTTTACAGCTTCGCCCGCTGGAAACCGGTCAGCGAAGGCCTGATGGCGGTCGATTGCACCGGCAACCGGCAGGTGCTGGTGGTTGAGGGCGTGACGATCACCGATCAGGGAGACCTCGTGGGTGGCGACTGGCTGGCTGCTCCGGATGGGGACAAGTTGCAGGCCGCCGCGTGCAGAAAGGGGTAGGGTATGGACCGAAAGCCGCGCATCCTTGTGGTCGAGGATGAGGACAACATCGCCGTCGCGCTGGACTATCTGATGACGCGCGAAGGTTATGACCACGACAGGGTGGCAAACGGTGCCGACGCGCTGCCCCGCATCCGCAGCACGCATCCCGACCTTGTCCTGCTGGACGTCATGTTGCCCGAAGTCTCGGGCTATGAGATCTGCGAGGGCATCCGCATCGATCCTACCCTGGCCGATGTGAAAGTGCTCATGATGACCGCCCGGGGCTCGGCGATTGAACGACGCAAGGGGTTGGCACTGGGGGCCGACGGCTTCATCTCGAAACCCTTTGAGCTGAAGGACCTGCGCGACGAAGTGCGTCGCCTTCTTGCAGGGACCTGATGCCGATGCTGACCCGGCTTTCGCTTCGGCTGCGGGTCTTCCTGATCTTCGCGGGCCTTGCCGCGGCGATCCTTGCGGCCACGGGGATCGGGCTTTGGCTGGGCTACAGCCGCCTAGACATGCCCGGGGTCGGGCAGGGGTTCATCCAGGCCGGAGTGCTTGCGGGCTTTGCCGTGCTGGGGCTGGTCGCCGCCGTCTGGTATCTGTTCGATCTGAACGTCGCAAAGCCGATCGAGACCCTGTCCGGTGCCTTGCGCGCCCGCGCCCATTCCGATGTGACGGCCGAGATGGACGCCGCCATCGCCCGCTATCTGGGCGACCTTGCCCCCGCCGCTCAGGCCGCCGCGCAAAGCCTGATGGAAACCCGCAGCGCCCTGGCCGAGGCTGTCGCG
>JBGSVS010000274.1:0-6402 GCA_041752895.1 Tabrizicola sp. | reverse complement strand
CGAACAGCAGCGCGTGGCGCTGGCCCGGGCGCTTGCCCCGCGTCCACGCGTCATGCTGATGGACGAACCCTTCTCGGGGCTGGACAACCGGCTGCGCGACGGCATCCGCGACCGCACGCTGGAACTGCTGAAAGAGGCGGGGGCAGCGGTCCTTCTGGTCACGCATGAACCCGATGAGGCGATGCGCATGGCTGACGAGATCGCCCTGATGCGCTCGGGCCGGATCGTGCAGAAGGGCGCGCCCTACAACGTCTACAACGCCCCCGTCGACAAGGCTGCGGCGGCGTTCTTCAGCGATATCAACGTGATCCGGGGCGTGTCTAAGGGCGCGCTGACCGAAACGCCCTTCGGCGCCTTCCTGACCCCCGGTCACAAGGACGGCGCTGCGGTCGAGATCGTGATCCGCCCGCAGCATCTGCGGATCGATTTTGACCGGGCAGGGCGCGGCCCGAACCCGACACCCGAGGACGGCATTGCCGCCCGCGGCACTGTCCTGCGCAGCCGCTATCTGGGCCGCGAAAGCCTGGTCGATTTCGCGATGGATTTCGAGGATGCGCGCCTGACCGCCTCGGTCCCCGGGGTGTTCCTGCCAAAGCCGGGGACGGTGCTGTGGCTGATGATCCGCCGCGATCGCTGCTTCGTGTTCGGTGTTTCCTGAGACCCGTCCTCCGCGGGCCGCGACGCAAGCCAGACAAGATCAAGATGTTGGTCGCAGACCTTTACGGTTCGGGAATTCATCGCTCATTGTCGGTTGTCTGCCAGTCTGACGGCGTCTGTCCGGTCACCCGCAGGAATTCCCGGTTGAAGTTCGACTTTGTCGCAAAGCCCGACTCCAGCATCGCATCGGTCACTGACACGCCCTGCCGCAACGCCTCGCAGGCCGCCTGGACCCGGTGGCCGTTCACGTAACGCGAGATGTTGTCTCCGCTGCAACGGTTCACCGCGACCGACAAGGCCTTCACCGGCACATGCAATCGCCGCGCAAGCTGACCAAGGGTCAGGTCCGGGTCGCGCCAGGGCTTGCGGTCGTGCATCAGCGCCTCAAGCCGGGAAAAGAGGCCGGCATCGTCCTCGGACGGGGCCACCGGGACGTCCGCGGCCGACGACGGACCGGTCTCGGCCTGCATCGCAATGCCCAGGACACCCAGGCCCAGAAGCACGAGGCTGCCGGTCACGCTGACGACAAACGGTTGCAGGTCAGTCCGTCCCAGAAGCTGTGTGCCGACAATGGCGATGTCGCTGAGGGCCGAGAAGATCAGGCCTATCCCGATTGCCTGCCACAGAAGTGCAAGCCTGCCGCCCGAGGCGAGGCTTGCCCGGGGCAGGGGGTCCTGACGAAGCCTCAGGAACAGGGCGCATCCATAGCCAAGATAGGCTGCCGGGATCAGCACATCCAGAAGGTCGCGGGCAGCAAGGCTGAAGACCAACGCCAGCGCCGGCCCGATCAGGTGCAGTGCATCGCGGGGCCGCAAGGACCGGTCGAATCCGGCGGTCGCGAGCGCCAGCCAGGCGGCGGGCGGCACCAGCATGGCGCTGATCGGTTGCAGTGCGCGCAGGGCGGTGACGCCGTAATACTGGCCCCCCGCGATCACGATGCCTTGCAAGGCGTTAACGGCAACCAGAGCGACAAGGCCCATCGCCACCGGCCCCCGGGCGCGCAAGCTGGCCAGAAGGAACAGAAGGATCAGCGCAAAGACAAGCGGGATGGGCAGGGTCAGCATGGGCTGTTGATAGACCTGAAACCGGTTCCGCGCGACCTTGAACCGGTTTCAGGACGCGCGCTTTCTGCGGTCGGCCGAAAAGGGAGCCTCAAACCCAACCTTTGGAGGTCCCCAAGATGCTGAAGATTTCGACCTTGGCTTTGCTTCTGTCCGCCCCGGCTGCGCTTGCCGATCTGGCAGCCGTCCGCGAGACAACAATCCCGGCCCCACACCATGGGCGCGATCTGCAACTGGTGGTCTACTATCCCACGTCGGACGTCGCCGCGCCGCGGGTCTTCGCCGAGAATCCGGTGTTTCAGGGCGTGACTGTCGCGGCAGGCGACAGCGAGATCCTGCCGCCGGGCGACGGGGGCTATCCGGTCATCCTGATGTCGCATGGGCTGGGCGGGCACTACCGCTCGCTGGCCTGGTTGGCGTCGGGTCTGGCCGAACAGGGTGCGATCGTGGTGGCGGTGAACCATCCGAACAGCTCCTTCGGCGATTTCGACATGCAGGTCGGATTGCGGCACTGGACGCGGACGGAAGACCTGACACTGGCGCTGGACTGGCTGCTTACCACGCCTGACCTCGGGCCGCTGGCAGATACGGCTGACATCCATGTCACCGGGTTCTCCTATGGCGGCTGGACGGCGCTTTCGATGATCGGGGTTCGGGGCGACCTGCCGGGCTACATCGCGCACTGCAAGGCCTATGGCACCCGGTCGTCGCACTGCGCCGATATCGCCGAAGCGGGGGCCGATCTGGCCAGGCTGGATGCCGGGCAGTGGGGCGAGGATCACGCCGATCCGCGCATCCGCAGCGTGGTGGCGATTGATCCGGGGCTGACCCATGGGCTGGGCGCTGAAGAGGTGGCGGGTGTTCAGGGTGACGTCCTGCTGGTGTCGCTGGGGAATGGAGAGGACCGCTTGCCCGCGACTGATTTCAGTGCGGCCGGAAGCAATCTGATCGCCATTCTGCCCGATGCCGAAGTCCTGGAGATTGCGCCCGCCGCGCACTTCTCGATGCTGCCAACGTGCAAACCTGCAGGGGCTGCGATCTTGGCCGAAGAGCAGGACGACCCGGTCTGCACCGACCCGAAGGGCGCGGATCGCGAGGCCATTCACGCGCGGGTTCTGGCGGAAACGGCAGCCTTCTTCGGGCTGTAAGCGTCAGACTGTCAGTGGTCCGACACCCCGGCCCGATCGCAAAGGCGGTGCCTGGCCGCCAGATCGCGACCCGGTTGGTCCGGGGGCCCGTCGCCCGTCAGCACCAGGCTTTCGATCCGGTCAATGCGCGGGTTGCGGAAGTCGCCCGCGCCGTCGCTCAGGCGTTCAACAGCCTTTCGCGCAGCCGGATCGAATCCCTGGTGCCAACGGACGATAGCCTGTCAGTTGTCTTTCGGTTCCGCCTCAATCCCCGACTGCGGCAGCAGGGTCGCGACCTTGTAGAGAAGGCTCCGCGCCGCCTTCGCCTTTGGGTTCCCCTCCTGGCCCACATGGCGCAGCCCCTCGACCAGCGCCTCCAGCTCGTCCGGGGTCAGCATCGTCGGCGGCAGCACCAGTGGAGAGCGCAGGATGTAGCCAAGGCCCCGCTCGCCCGTCACCGGCATCCCGCTGGCTGCGAGGATCTCCATGTCGCGCCAGATCGTGCGCGTCGACACCCCGAGTCGCACCGCAAGCTCGGCCGCCGTATGCAGCCGCCCGTCGCGTAGGGACTGGACGATGTCGTAAAGGCGCGCGTCGCGTTTCATGGGGCTTTCCGCAGGGAGGGTGGGCAGTATTGCCCACCTTACTGACAAAATACTGTCAGTTGACTGCATCCTGCAACCGGCTTCGGTCTTGGAAGCCTGGCCGCTCTGGCCCTAATACGGGGCCAGACAGGAACTTTTGCCCCCGGACGGGGGCGTGAACCGGAGGGTAATCCCATGTTCAACAATATCGGCCTGCCCGGCCTTCTTCTGATCGCCGTCATCGTTCTGGTACTTTTCGGCAAGGGCAAGGTCTCCAGCCTGATGGGCGAGGTCGGCAAGGGCATCACCGCCTTCAAGAAGGGCGTGAGCGACACGACCAAGGAAATCGACGACGCCAAGGCCGCCGAAGCCAAGGACGTGACGCCCGCCGCTGATAAGGACAAGGCCTGATCCGCAGGACTTCGGGGAACTCAGGATGGATTTCAGCTGGTCCGAACTTCTTGTCGTGGGCATCGTCGCGCTCGTCATCATCGGCCCGAAGGACTTGCCCGGCATGTTCCGCGAGCTTGGCCGCTTCACCGCAAAGATCCGCGCCATGGGTCGCGAGTTCAGCCGTGCGATGGAGCAGGCGGCCAAGGAATCGGGCGTCAAGGACGTGGCGGATGATCTGCGCAATGTCACCTCGGCCAAGTCGATGGGCCTTGATACGGTGAAATCCGCCGCCGACAAGTTCGAGAAATGGGACCCGCTGAAGAACGCGGCCAAGCCCACCAAGCCGCTGACCCCAGCGCCGATGCCTGCTGCGGCGACACCTGCAGAACCCGTCATTGCAGCGCCCGCCGAAGCCGCTCCAGGATCAGCGTGCAGCCCTTCTCGCCCAGCTCGGGCGACGCGTCGGCGGCCGAGCGCGTGTACCAGGTGGCCGTGGTGAGCTTCGCCATGTCGACCTGGTCGGGGCAGAGCGCCATCATCAACGACGTCTCGCCCTGTCCGGCATGATCGAAGGGGAACTGGCCCATCATCTCGGGGTCCAAGAGCGCGTGCCCCTTGATCCAGCCGAACGGGTCGGTCCCGCCGGCCTGCTGCGCATAGTAGTCGGCCATGGTGTCACGGCCCCACCAGCCCTCGCCGCGGGCACTCTCGAGATAGTCGAAGATCGCCTGCCGGGCGGCCAGCTTGAAGGCGAGGTCGGTCGGCATGCCGCCGACGAAGTTCTAGGTCTGGTGGTGGATCACGAAGTGCAGGTTGCGGAAGCCGATCCGCAGCAGGCTCTTGAACATGTCCTGGGCCATCGGCAGCAGCCGGTCGGCGTTCACATGGACGGTGCCGGTGCCCTCGGGAGCCGCCACGGCGTAGCTGCTGGCGCCATAGTGGAAGGCCGGCAGGATCACGATCTCCATCTCCTGCTCGAGCCGCTCGAGCAGGCGGACCACGGCCAGCGTGTCCATGCCGACGGGCAGATGCTCGCCGTGATATTCAAGCACGCCGACGGGCAGGACGACAGGCAGCCGGCGCGTGATCGCGTCCCGGATCTGGTGCGGCAGCATGAGCTCGTATCGCAAGGGGCGTGTCGTCCTGATGCGATACCGGGCAGAAACGTATGGCGGCTGCCGGTGGCGACACCCTCAGGCGGACGACACCATGAGGGATCCGCCGTGCGTCCCGGCTGAAGCGATCCTGCCCGATACGGGTTGACGGTGGGGCACCGAACTATCCGGCTCGCCGTTCGTCAAGCCGTCAAAAAACAATGCCGCCGCCCCCGAGGGGGGCGGCGGCATCGACGACCGCAAGTGCGGTCGGACTTAGCGCCTGTCGCCGGCGATTTCCGGTCCGAGGTCGCCGAACCAACGGGAGACGATCCCGGCGATCACGGCACCGATGATCGGTGCGGCCCAGAAGACCCAGAGCTGGGTGAGGTACTCGCCGCCGGCGAAGATCGCCTGGCTGGTGCTGCGGGCCGGGTTCACCGAGGTGTTGGTGACCGGGATGCTGATCAGGTGGATCAGGGTGAGTGCCAGGCCGATGGCGAGGCCGGCAAAGCCGACCGGGGCGCGGCCGTGGGTGGCGCCCAGGATGACGATCAGGAAGAAGAAGGTCATCACGACCTCGGTGACGAAGGCCGAGGTGAAGGCGTACTTGCCGGGCGAGAGGTCGCCGAAGCCGTTGGCCGCGAAGCCGCCGAGCACGAAGTCGGGCTTGCCGCTGGCGATGACGTAGAGGATGGCGGCACCGGCCAGCGCACCCAGGACCTGGACGATGATGTAGCCGATGGCCTTCGCACCGTCGAAGCGCCCGCCGACGACGAGGCCGATGGTGACGGCCGGGTTGAGGTGGCAACCCGAGACGTGGCCGATGGCGTAGGCCATGGTCAGCACGGTGAGGCCGAAGGCCAACGACACGCCGACCAGGCCGACGCCCACCTCGGGGAAGGCGGCAGCCAGCACGGCGGTGCCGCAGCCGCCCAGAACGAGCCAGAGTGTGCCGAGAAACTCGGCGCCCAGCGCTTTTGCAGACACGGACAATCTCCTCTTTGAACGATGGCCACCGCAGTCGCCGGCCCAGGGATTCGGCGCCGGACGCCGCCCAATTCTTTTTGCTGCCGGGGGCTTATAGAGATTACCGCCGCCTTGGCGAGAGGGTGCCGCCCTGCCGTATGCTTGACGACGCCCGATCACGCGTGCCTTGTGGCAGGACGCCGACACTCAACCCCCGGCGTCGTCGAGCAAGGCGCCGCGATGCCGCAATCACCAACGCTCACCGTCACCGACATCCACAAGAGCTTCGGCAAGGTGGAGGTCCTGAAGGGCATCTCGGTCACGGCCCAGAAAGGTGATGTGATCGCGATGCTGGGAGCGTCGGGCTCGGGCAAGAGCACCTTCCTGCGCTGCATCAATCTCCTGGAGACGCCGACCCAGGGCAGCATCGCCGTGAGCGGCGAGGAGATCCGCCTGCAGCGCGACCGGCACGGGGCGCTGCAGCCGGTCGATCCGCGGCAGGTCGAGCGTATGCGCT
>JBGSVS010000273.1:0-12117 GCA_041752895.1 Tabrizicola sp. | reverse complement strand
GGTCGGGTCGGTCGCGCGGGCAGCAGCGAACGCGGCTTCGGCACCGGAGACATGGGTCAGAAACCCGGCGTCCGCAAAGCCCCCGGCCTCGATCCCTGCCAGAAGGGCGTTGAACAGGGCCACGTCTCCGCCCGGGGCAATCGCCAGATGCAGATCCGCGATCTCGCAGGTCGCGGTGCGGCGAGGGTCGACGACGATCACCTTCATTTTCGGTCGGGCGGCCTTGGCAGCGGACAGGCGCTGGAAAAGCACCGGATGGCACCAGGCAAGGTTGCTGCCCACCAGCACCACAAGATCGGCGAGCTCCAGGTCCTCATACTGGCCAGGCACGGTATCGGTCCCGAAGGCACGACGGTGACCCGCGACAGACGATGCCATGCAAAGCCGCGAGTTGGTATCGATATTCGCCGTGCCCCAGAAGCCCTTCGCCAGCTTGTTGGCGACGTAGTAATCCTCGGTCAGCATTTGCCCCGACACGTAAAGCGCCACCGAATCCGGCCCATGTTCAGCGATAGTCCGCTGAAACCGCTTCGCAACCACGCCCAAAGCCGCATCCCAGCCGACCTCTTGCCCGAAGACACGCGGAGTGAGAAGGCGGCCTTCAAGCCCGACAGTCTCTCCCAAGGCCGAACCCTTGGAACACAGCCGACCAAAGTTCGCCGGATGCTCTGGGTCGCCCTTCACCGAAAGGCCGCCTTCTTTGTCTGGTGTCAGGATGACCCCGCAGCCTACCCCGCAGTAGGGGCAGGTGGACCGGACCTCGGAACTTTCCCCGCGCGGAAAGACTTGGGGGCGTGCGGTCATGCTGCAGACCGTTGCCGCAGGAAGCTTGCGTCCAGAAACACCCGCCCGCCCTCGGTCCGCGCCGGATAGGTTTGTACCGACCCCTCATCCGCGCCCTGAGCCTGCCCAGTGGCAAGGTCGAACACCCAGGCATGCAGCGGGCAAGTGACCGAGGTGCCGTGGACGATCCCTTCCGACAGGGGCCCGCCCTTGTGCGGGCAGCGATCGTCAAGTGCAAAGACCTGGTCGTCGGCGGTGCGGAACACCGCGACGCATCCGGCTTCCGTCTTCACCACCCGCGCTCCCTGACGGGGGATGTCGTCCAGCGCGGCAATGTCGATCATCATGCTCATTCGGCAGCCCTCAGGGTCAGGTCGGCAACGGGCGCCCAGTCGGCGGGGCGTTCGGCCAGTTCGGCCCAGGGATCGATCTGGTAGACCGACTGGGACAGAATGAAGCGGTCATAAAGCGCCCGGCGTGTCTTAAGATCCATGACCTGCGCCTTGCACCAGTCGAGGCCCACCTTGGCCACCCATTTGTAGATCCGGTGCAGGTAGCGGGCATTCTCGCGGTAAAGCTGGGTGAAGGCCGCGATCACCTCCATCGCTTCGTCTTCCGTGGGCACGGTGACCAGAAGCTCGGTCTCCTTCACATCCATCCCCGCAGCACCTGCGACACTTATCTGGTAGCCGCTGTCCACACAGACGACTCCAATATCCTTGCACGTCGCCTCGGCGCAGTTCCTTGGGCAGCCGCTGACTGCAAGCTTCACCTTGGCGGGGGTCCATGATCCCCAAAGAAGCTTCTCCAGCTTGATGCCCAGACCCGTGGAATCCTGCGTGCCGAACCGGCAGAATTCTGACCCGACGCAGGTATTCACCGTGCGCAGGCCCTTGGCGTAAGCGTGGCCGCTGACCATGCCCGCCTCGTTGAAATCCGACCAGATCGCGGGCAGGTCTTCCTTCCGCACCCCCAGAAGGTCGATCCGCTGGCCGCCAGTGACCTTGATCATCGGCACGGCGTAGCGGTCCGCCGCATCGGCAATAGCCCGCAGCTCGGCCGAGGTCGTCACGCCGCCCCACATCCTTGGCACCACCGAATAGGTTCCATCCTTCTGGATGTTGGCGTGGTTGCGTTCATTGACGAACCGGGACTGGCGGTCGTCCAGGTAGTCCAGCGGCCAGTCGGCCAGAAGGTAGTAATTCAGCGCCGGACGGCACGAGGCACAGCCCCCGACCGTTTTCCAACCCAACTCCTGCATCACCGCCGGGATCGTCTTCAGCCCCTGCGCCTTGATCATCCGCCGCACGTCTTCATGCGTGTGGTCGGTGCATTTGCACATCGGCGGATTGGCGTTGGCAGTGAAGCTGTCGCCCAGCGTCAGCGCCATGACCTTTTCCACCAGCCCGGTGCAGGTGCCGCAAGACGACGAGGCCTTGGTTTCGGCGCGCACCGCGTCCAGCGTGGTAGCGCCGCCCTGAACCGCAGCGGTGATCTTCGATTTGCAGACGCCGTTGCAGCCACAGATTTCCGCCTCAGGCGGCAAGGCTGCAACGGCTGCCGGAGGGTCCGCTTGGGCACCCCCTGCGGCAAAAGCAGGGCCGAAGATCAGCACATCGCGGATCGCGCTGACATCCTCCCCGGTCTTGATCTTGTCGAAGAACCAGGCCCCATCCCCGGTATCGCCATACATGACGGCTCCGACCAGCTTATCACCTTCCAGCACCAGCCGCTTGTAGACCCCCCGCCCCGGATCGCGGAACACGATGTCCTCGCGCCCCGGTGCGTCGGCGAAATCGCCAGCGCTGAAAAGGTCCACGCCGGTGACCTTCAGCTTGGTCGCCGTCTGGACCGGCTTGAACGCCGCCTCTGCGCCCATCAGCGTTGCGGCCAGCACCTTGGCCTGATCGTAAAGCGGGGCCACAAGCCCGAAAAGCTGCTTGTTGTGTTCGACACATTCCCCCAGCGCATAGATCGCCGGGTCGCTGGTCTGCATCTGGTCATTCACCACGATCCCGCGCCCGATCTCCAAGTGCGCGTCCGTCGCAACACGGATCTCGGGACGGATGCCCACGGCCATGCAGACGAGATCCGCGTCGTAGACCGTGCCGTCCTCCAGCAGCACCGCCTCAACCCGGTCCTTGCCGAGGATCGCCTTCGTCGCCCCCTTGCAATGGATGCGGATGCCCCGGCGTTCGAGGTCCTTCTGCAACAGATACCCCGCCGAGGGGTCCAGCTGACGCTCCATCAGGTGGCCCATCAAGTGAATGACCGTGACTTCGGCCCCCCTTGCGGCCATGCCTGCCGCCGCTTCCAGCCCCAGCAGGCCGCCACCGACAACGACAGCCTTTGCGCCGGGCTTGGACACCGCAATCATCGCATTGGTGTCCTCCAGATCGCGGTAGGTGCAGACGCCGGGCAACTCTTTACCCGCCACCGGAATGATGAACGGGGCAGACCCCGTCGCGATCACCAGCGCGTCATAGGGCGTCTCGCCACCCTTGGAGATCACGACCTTCCGCTCGCGGTCGATCTTTGTGACATGCTCGCCAAACCGGCAGGCCACCCCATGCGCCGCATACCAGGCATCGTCATGGGTGATGATCTGCTCATAGGTCTTTTCGCCCGACAGGACCGGCGACAGCATCAGCCGGTTGTAGTTCCCGCGTGGCTCTCCGTTGAACAAAGTGACATGGCCCTGAAACCCCGCCTCAAACAGCGTCTCCAGCATCCGCCCGCTGGCCATTCCGGCCCCGATGACAACCAAGCGCATCACGCGGCCTCCTTCTTCGTCGCGCCGTGTTCGTATTTCTCCAGGAAGCCCAGCACCTCGGCGCGGTAGTGCCAGTAGTCGGGGTGGTCCAGAAGAGCGCGGCGGGTGCGGGGGCGGGGGAGTTTGACCTCGGTGATCTTGCCGATGGTCGCCTCGGGTCCGTTGGTCATCATCACCACGCGGTCAGCCAGCAGGATTGCTTCGTCCACGTCATGCGTCACGCAGATCGCAGTCACCTGCGTGCGCGACCAGACCTCCATCAGCACTACCAGCAGCTCCCACCGCGTCAGGCTGTCCAGCATCCCGAAGGGTTCGTCCAGCAGCAGAAGCTTCGGCGACAGCGCGAAGGCCCGGGCAATCCCGACCCGCTGCCGCATCCCGTTCGACATCTCGGCAGCGGGTTTGTGCATCGCGTCGGCCAGACCCACCCTCTCCAGGTAGTATTCCACCACGTCCTGCCGTTCGGCCTGCGTGGCCTTGGGGTAGACCCGGTCCACGCCAATCGCCACGTTTTCGCGCGCGGTCAGCCAGGGGAACAGGCTCGGCGACTGGAACACCACGGCGCGTTCCGGGTCAGCGCCTTCGACGTGCAGACCGTCCAGCTTGATCGCCCCTTTAGAGATGTCGTTCAGCCCCGCCGCCATGGTCAGGACGGTGGACTTGCCGCAGCCGGAATGGCCGATGAGAGAGACGAATTCGCCCTTCTTCAGCGTCAGGTTGAAGTCCTTGACCACAGTCAGCGGACCCTTGGGCGTGGCGTAGACCTTGTGCAGCTGAGAAAACTGCAGGTAGCGGTCGTCAGTGAAGCTTTTCGCCGCCTGCGCATAGGCTCGCGGCAAGGCGTGGCGCGGAGTGACGGCAGGCAGCAGACGCGTCCCTTCGACCTTGCCCTTGATCCCCACGTCCATCAGGTATGCTGTCACATCCACCCTCAGGGACTTGAAGGCCGGGTCGTCGTTCATCGCCGCCCGGTCGCGCGGTCGCGGCAAGGCCACCGGGAACATCGCCCCCAGCGTGCCATCCGGGTTCAGGCACAGGATTCGGTCCGCCAGCACCAGCGCCTCGTCCACATCGTTCGTGACCAGCACAACTGTCCGCCTTTCGGCAGCCCAGATCGCCTCAATCTCGGTCGCCACATTCGCGCGCGTCAAAGCGTCCAGCGCGGACAGGGGTTCGTCCATCAACAGCACATCCGGCTGCATCGCCAAAGCACGCGCCACGGCGACCCGCTGGCGCAAGCCGCCTGACAGCTCAGCCGGGCGGCGGTCGGCGGCGTGGGTAAGCCCCACCATCCCGATATACTTCGCGACCAGTGCCGCTCGGTCTGCCTTCGATCCCTTCGACACCGCATCCACTGCCAGCGCGATGTTCCCGGCGACAGTCAGCCAGGGCATCAGCGCATAGGATTGAAATACGAGGCCCCGCTCCGGCCCCGGCCCGGTGACCGACTGACCGCGGAACAGGACCTCGCCCTCGTCCGGCAACTCCAGCCCGGCGAGAAGGTTGATCAGCGTCGTCTTGCCCGTGCCAGAGAAGCCGAGGATCGCCAGGAACTCGCCCTCCTCAACCTTTAGGTCCAGCCGTTTCAGCACCGGGCTGCCATAGCCCTTTGACACGCCCTTAAGCTCTAGAATGCCCATGGCGTCACCGCTTTCCGCTGAAGGTGAAGGCCTGCTGGAGCGCGAACATCACCCGGTCCAGCAGGAAGCCGATGATCCCGATGGTCAGCACCGCGACCATGATCCGCGCCAGCGACCGTTCCGACCCGTTCTGGAACTCATCCCAGACGAACTTGCCCAGCCCCGGGTTCTGCGCCAGCATTTCGGCGGCGATCAGGACCATCCAGCCCACGCCAAGCGAAAGCCGCAAGCCCGTGAAGATCAGCGGCAGCGCCGAGGGCAGGACCAGCCGGGTGATCTTGGTCCAGGTCGAAAGCTTCAGCACCCGGCCCACGTTCACCAGGTCCTTGTCGATCGAAGCCACCCCAAGCGCAGTGTTGATAAGCGTCGGCCACAGGGAACACAGCGTCACTGTCACAGCCGAGATGACGAAGCTTTTCGGCATCCCGCCGTCGCTGACATAAAGCGCCGAGACGATCATCGTGACGATCGGCAGCCAGGCCAGGGGCGACACCGGCTTGAAGATCTGTACCAACGGGTTGATCGCCGCATTCGCCGTCGCCGACATGCCGGACAGAATGCCCAGCGGAACCGCGACCAGCGTCGCCAGCAGGAAGCCGAAGAAGACCGTCTGGATTGATGTGAATATCTGTTCGTAATAGGTTGGCTTGCCGGTGTAGGGCCGCTCCTTCACCTCGTCCGCCTTGCCCGCGGCGATCAGGCTTGCGTTCTTCTCGGCCTGTTTCGCGTAGAATGCAGCCTCCTTGTCACGCTCGGCGACGGCATCCGCATGCAGGACGCCCACCTGCTCCCAGACCTGCGCCGGGCCGGGGATCGCGCCAAGCGACGTGACGAACTTGGGCGCGAGGAAGGCCCAGAGCGCAAGGAAACCAAGGATCGCCAGCATCGGAACGATGGCCAGCCGCCAGAGATCCTTGAATTGGTTCTTCGAGTTCTCTCCGGCAAGAAGACGCCAAAGCGGTGTCAGCCAGGCCAGCCCCAGTACGGTGAACCAGGGATCACAGCGCGAAATCACGGCCGAAAGTTGCGCGGCCCGGGCGGCTCGCAGGACGGCAGGCTTTTCGGGCATTGCGGCGGGGTCCAGCATGGTCATGATGGCCCCCTCAGTTCGTGACTTCGCCGCCGACGACCGTTTGATCACCTTTCAGGCCGACCAGCAGGCTGTCGATGTAGGCGTTCGGGGCTTTGCCGTCGTAGGAGACGCCGTCGATGAAGTCGGTGGTCGGCTCGCGATAGCCGTCTGCATCGAAGTCGAACATCTCGGCAGTGGCGAGGCCCTCGGCGATCAGCGCCTCGGCGGCCAGCCTGTAGAGGTCGGGCCTGTAGACGGACTTTGCGGTCTCGTCATACCAGGCGTCGGTCTGCGGTTCCGCAATCTGCCCCCAGCGGCGCATCTGGGTCAGGGTCCAGACCGCGTCCGAGTAATAGGGGAAGGTCGCATTGTAGCGGAAGAAGACGTTGAAGTCGGGTGCGGGGCGCTTGTCGCCCGGTTCGAACTCGAAGGTCCCGGTCATGCTGCCCGCAATCACCGCCGCATCGGCACCGACATATTCCGACCGCGCCAGGATCTCCACGGCCTCGGTCCGGTTGGCGTTGTCATTCTCGTCCAGCCAGATCGCCGCGCGGATCAGCGCCTTGGTGAGGGCCAGCGTGGTCTGCGGGTTCTGTTTCACGAATTCCGCCGTCAGGCCGAACACCTTTTCCGGATTGTTCTTCCAGATGTCGGCATCAGTGATCACCGGCACGCCGATGCCCTTTGCCACCGCCGCCTGGTTCCAGGGCTCACCCACCGCATAGCCGAGGATGGTGCCTGCTTCCAAAGTCGCGGGCATCTGCGGTGGAGGCGTCACGGAAATCAGCACATCGCCGCCGATCTGGCCTGAAACATCGTCCGGAGAATAAAGCCCCGGGTTGATCCCGCCAGCCGCCAGCCAATAGCGAAGCTCGTAATTGTGCGTCGACACCGGGAAGACCATGCCCAGATTGAACGGCGTGCCCGCATCGGCATAAGCCCCGATCACCGGCTTCAGCGCGTCGGCCTTGATCGGATGCACGGGCTTGCCGTCTGCCATCTCGACATGGGCCTTCATTTCTTCCCAGACCGCGTTCGACATCGTGATCGCGTTGCCGTTCAGGTCCATCGAGAACGGCGTCACCAGCGCGGCCTGTGTTCCGTAACCGATGCTTGCCGCAATCGGCTGCCCCGCCAGCATGTGCGCCCCGTCCAGCTCACCGGACACCACGCCGTCCAGCAGCACTTTCCAGTTCGACTGCGCCACGAGCGTCACCGAAAGGCCCTCGTCCTCGAAGAACCCCTTCTCCTTGGCAATCGCCAGCGGGGCCATGTCGGTCAACTTGATGAAACCCAACGTCAGGTCTGGTTCCTCGATGCCGGGGGTTTCGGCAAAGGCGGGCAGGCACAGGGCGGTGGACAGAAGAAGGGCACAGATGCGGGTCATGGTTTCGATTCCTCGTGGCCTTGGCTACGGCGTTGAAACGGAAAAAGCCGCCGGACCCGTCGTCAGAAGACGATGGACCCAAGCGGCGTTGCTCGGCTTTCCCAAAAGTGGGGAGGGGCGCAGTCGAGACCTCATTGCCTCAGCGCTTATGCTAACGATGACATGCTGCAATGCGGCGTCAATGGGCTTGTGGCAGCGGAAAGTTTCTCGCCTGAAGTTATCTTCCGACGCCGCACTGCAGCGCCCAACTTTTCATCACACGGGCAGACTTGGGTCGAAAACCTGGGCGTCGAAGAAATGGTCCGGCGGCAGAATCAGCTTTCCACGAGACGAGGCGACCGGGGTCGGTTGGCCAAGGGATCCTTCGACCTTGGCGCTGGCAGCCGGCAGATCAGCACCCGCAGGACCAAGGTGCAAACGATAAAGATCGCTGCGGAACACTTCTGCGGCCAATTCACGTGCGGTCCGCGGATCGAGGCCGAGCCGCAAGGCAATCCGCGTCCCGATCCAGGCAGCCTGGCTGCGCCAGGGGAACCCTGCGGCACCGTCATGAAAACGAATGAACCCGGGGATCGCCCGTTCCTCACCCGAGGCCGAGATCACCAGACGCCCGGTCAGGCTGCGTTCGATCACTTCGGCCGCAACACCAAGCCGTCCCGGTTGCGACAGGATTTCCGAGGCCACGGATACATTCTGCGGTTGATCCAGCCAGCGCCCGGCCCGCCAGACCGCCCGCAAGAGCCGCCCGGTCTGGTCCGGCTCGGCCTCGGCCCAACCCTGACGTGTCGCCAGCACCTTCTCTGGCGCCGCACTCCAGATTGCGCTGGTCGGCAAAAGCAGCTGCCCAACCCCGCGATCTACCGCGACGGACCCGCGCGGTTCACCCACGCAAAAGGCATCCACTTCGCCAGAGGCCAGGGCGTCGGCCATCAGTGGTGGCGGGACGGTGATGATCTGCAGCCCCTTCGGTAAAGGCTGCCCCAAGCCTTCCAGCCAATAGTCCACCAGGCTCAGGTGCATCGAGAACGCGAAAGGCACCCCGATCCGCAGCCCCTGCCCTGCCGCTGCCAGCAGCGCCCGACCCGCCGACTGTGCATTGGTCATCGCGAAATCATGGGACGACATCTTTCTGGCCAGCAAGGACGATACGCCCACCGCATTGCCATTCAGGTTCAGGACCGACAGCGCCTCGAACCGCGCCAGACCGCCAAGTCCAAGGGCCAGTGCGACAGGAACTGGCGCCAGCATCTGCGCGGCGGTCACCGCGCCTTGTGCCAGACTGTCGCGCAGCGCAACCCAGCTGGGGGCTGGACACAGCTCCAATGCCAGACCTTCTTCCTCGGCAAAGCCCATCGCCTCGGCCACGATCAGCGGAGCGGCATCGACCAGGGGCACATAGCCCAGCCGTAGCGAGACGGTCATTTCAAAAGCTCCGCCGCCGTGACCAGCGCCTGAGCGACCTCGGCCAGCTTCTTGCCCTGATCCATCGCCGCCTTGCGCATCAGGGCATAGGCCTCATCTTCGCTGATGCCCTTGGCCCGCATGATGATGCCCTTGGCCCGGTCGATCACCTTGCGCTCTTCCAGCGCCCGGCGGGTCTCGGCCAGTTCGGCGCGCATCTTCTGCATCAGATGAAAGCGCGAAATGGCCGCGTCCAGCACCGGCTTGATCCGGTTCGCGCTTAGACCCGCCACCACATAGGCCGAAACGCCCGCCTCGATCGCGGCGCGTGTCAGGGACCCGTCACTTTCATCGACGAACATGGCCACCGGGCGCTGCAGCGGGGCGCTGGCCAGCGTCAGTTCCTCTATGGCATCCCGCGACGGGTTGCCCGCGTCGATCAGCACCAGGTCTGGATTGCGCTCGGCAATCTTGCGCGCCAGGCCGAACTCGTCGGCAAGGACCAAGACATCGTGATCCCCGGCCTCTCGCAGTCCGTCGACAATAGTGATCGCCCGGTCGCGGTCCTTTTCAACAACGATGATGGATAGACGCCTTACCATGTGCCTCCCAGACCACCCGGAGACACGGTCGGCAACGCCAGTGCGGAACGTGGGTGTCAGAGGGTCAGCCAGTTGCCCAATTGAGCGTCCATTGCGGAAGGACCGCCCAATTCCTGGGCGATCCACAAATGCAGATGGCTTGGCAACCGGACTGTGTCTTCTCCTGCCACGGCCGGACCGGCGTGCCCGAGAAGCCCCCTTCTCAACCCAGGATTACCGGATCCACCGATGGCGGCCAGTCGTGCCCTTCAACGTGGCTGTCGACAGCAATCCGCCGCGCAGCTGTGATCCGGCGCACCCCTTCCGTCAGCTGGCTGCAAGTGCCTTGTCGAGCAGCAACTTGATCTCTTCCTTGGATGTCCCTGCAACAATGCGGCCAAGCTCTTCGCGGCCCTTCAACAGGACCAGAGTGGACCTGCGTGGGATACCGAGGCCCTTGGCCAAGGTGTCTTTGGCATAAACATCCCAGTCGATTTTGTAGAACGCGATCGTCTGCTCATAGGCAGGGGTTTCGGCCTTGAGGGCTGCCAGCACCCGTTCCTGGGCAGCACAGGTCGAACACCAGCTGGCCCAGAAATCCAGAAGCACGATCTTGCCTTCGTCCATGGCGGCCTCGGCTGACCCGGGCGTGTAGAGAATAGGCTCGGCGGCGTGAAGACCCAGGGGAAGAAGGGCGATGGCGGCGGTCGAAGCAAGGAAGGTGCGGCGGTTCATGAGGAGCTCCTGTTGGGGTTTGAGGATTACAGGCTGACCGAGAAGTCGATCAGCCAGGGGGGAAGGGTGTTGATCAGCCAGGCTTCGGCAACGTGGTGCAGACGAAACCAGAGCGCAGTGCCGACCAGGATGAAGACAACACCCATGATCGGTTTTGACCGTTCGGCCAGGGTACGAAGCCACGCTTGCCGGCGGCGCAGGGCCGATTTGGCACTGTAGGCAAGTGCAATGACCAGGGTCGATACGCCCAGCGCGAAGGCGACCATGATCGCTCCCGCGCGGCCCAGACTTTCCCCTGTCGAGGCAAGGGCAATCGCCGCGCCCAGGGTAGGGCCGATGCAAGGGCTCCACACCGCCCCAAGAAGCGCGCCCGACAGGAACTGGCCACCCAGCCCAGAGGCGCTGGTCTGGTCGATCTGCGCGTCGGCCCGATTGGCAAATCCTGCCGTCACTGCGGCAAAGCGCTGCGAAAAGGCGGGCACCAGCATGACAAGTCCGAAGGCGACCATCACTAGGGCCGCCGCCCTTGCCACAAGGTCACTGTCAAGGCCAAGGGCCGGGCCGATGGCCGTGACGCCAAGTCCCAGTGCAACAAAGGAAAGGCTCAACCCGGCGGCCAGGGCCAAAGGAGCACGGCGGTCGTGGTGCAAGCTGGACGCAAGCACAATGGGAAGGACCGGAAGCACGCACGGGTTGATAAGCGTCAACAGTCCCGCAAGGTAAGCAAGAAGCAGTTCCAAAGCCCGGTCTCCATCCTGTGCGCCTTCGCAGTCGCAGTCCAGAGCAGCGACGTTGCAGTCAGTTGACGGCAACCCGTTGCATCTATTAGGCCATTCGCAAGTCAAAGGCGTTCGTTACGGCCATCACGGGTTGGTGACCTGATGCAGAAGATCGCAACGGGCGGTGTAACAGAAATGCGTTGATCGCGAACTGACATGCAAGGAATGCGTTGTTGATGGACGATTGGGCGACCATGCTGGCTGAGGCGAACGCGGGCGACGGCAGGGCTTACACGGGCCTTCTTCGGACGATCACGCCGGTTTTGCGGGGCGTCGTCAGGGCGAAGGGTAGTGGCTTGGGCGAGGCGGTCTGCGAGGACGTGCTGCAAGAAGTGCTGCTGGCGGTGCATCTGAAGCGGCACACCTGGCAGGCAGGTTCGCCGGTCCGGCCCTGGCTCTACGCCATTGCACGCTACAAAGTCGTCGATGCCTTCCGGGCGCGCGGCGGCAAGGTCGAAGTGCCGATCGAGGATTTCGACGAGATCCTTGCCGCCGAGGCCGGACCCGATCCGACCGAGGCCGCGGACATGGCCAAGATGATCGGGCTTCTGGATGACCGCTCGGGGCGGCTTGTGCGGATGATCGGGATCGAGGGGGCAAGTGCGGCCGAGGCCGGGCAGGCTCTGAACATGACGGAAGGTGCGGTCCGGGTGGCCCTGCATCGCGCTTTCAAGACACTCGCCTCCCTGCGGGAAAGGCACCTGGGATGAAGACCGAGAACCTTATCGCGGCACTGGCCGCCGACAGCCGGACCGAGCCGCCCTTGCAGGCGTTCCTTGCGACTGCGTTGGTGTTTGCGCTGGCCGTGGCAGTGCTGGTGGTCTGGGGCTCGCTTGGGTTCCGCGACGATCTGCTGGCTTCGCTTGGCGAACCGGTATCGGTGATGCGCTTTGTGCTGACGGCGGTTTTTGGGGTCCTTGGGGTGCGGCTGGCGCTGGTGCTGGCCCGGCCCGAAGGGCGCGGCCT
>JBGSVS010000272.1:0-6723 GCA_041752895.1 Tabrizicola sp. | reverse complement strand
TCGGCATCGGCGAGGACGTCCATCAGGTGGCTGATCGGCGCGCCCTGGTAGCCGCCGACATAGCCCACGCCGGATTCCAGCAGCGCCTTGGTGATGGCCAGGATGCCTTCGCCGGTGAAGGTCTCGGCTGCGCCCAGCTTGAGGTCCTCCACCTGCGCTTTGAAGCTGCGTTCGGCCATGTCAGATCTCGTGCTTGCGGATGTTGACCAGCATCTTCTGCAGCGATGCGACGAAGGCCTGGCGTTCGGCTGCGGGAATTCCGCGGAACATTTGTGCCTCGGCGGCGTGCATGTGCGGCCAAAGGTTGGCAAACATCGCGCGGCCTGCGTCGGTGATGTGGACCCGCGTGGCGCGGCTGTCGTCAGGGTCGGTTGCGCGGCGGATCAGACCTTCGGTTTGAAGCTGGTCCAAGGCGCGTGACAGGGTGGATTGTTCGGTCACGGTGTAGACCGACAACTCTCCGATCAGCGGGCCGTCTATGACCGACAGGACGGCAAGCGAGCGGGCCTTGGGGGTGGTCAGTCCCATGCCCGCCAGCCGTTCCTTGAACCCGGCGTTGTACCGGCCCATCAGCCGGTTCATCAGGTAGGGCGCAAAGTTGCCAAGGCCGATGTCAGCCAGTCCTTGCGGGGCCGCGCCGTCCATTACGTGCGCGGAACCAGCGCCAGCGCCCGGATGGGTGAGCCGGTGCCGTTCTTGATCTTCAAGGGCGCCGCAATCAGGATCGCGCCTTTCGCTGGCAGTTTGGACAGGTTGGCCAGCGACGCGAGGCCGTAGCAGTTGTTCTTGTGCAAAAGGTTGTGCGCCGGGAAGGGCGGGGTCATGCCGCCTGCTTGCCCTGCGTCGGTGCCGATGCACTGCGACCCCCAGCCGACGATGCCCTTGTCGATCAGGTACTGGATGACCTCGGCCGTCGGACCCGGCGTGTGCGGGCCGGTCGCGTCGGCGTTGAGGAACAGCCCTTCGTCATGCGCGCGGGAGTCCCAGTCTGACCGCAGCACCACCCATTCGCCGGTGCCGATGGGGCCGTGCTTGGCCTCCCACGCCTGCACATGGTCGATGGTCAGCAGGAAATCGGGATCGGCGGCGCATTCGGCGCTGAAGTCCAGCACGTTGACCGGGGCCACAAGGCGCTGGACCGGCAGGGTGTCGGTATAGCCGTCGGCATAGTCCTTGCCGGTAATCCAGTGGTGCGGCGCGTCGAAATGGGTGCCGGAGTGTTCGCCAAGCTCCAGCCAGTTCCAGGCCCAGAACGGCCCGTCCTTGTCGTATTCGCTGATCCGGTGGATCTTGATCGGCGGGGTGTCCTTGGCGAAATCGGGGGGGAGTTTCAGGAGCGGCGTCTCCGGACCAAGGACGCCCGAACAATCCACCACCTCGATCGCGCCCGAGGCGATCATTGCGCCAAGCTGCGCCAGTACGTTTGCGATCATCGTGCCCCCGTGTTTGGCGGGAAGGCTAGACTCGATTACATGCAAATGCAAATAATTGTACTCCGACCAGCCGCCCATCTTGCAGCGAAGTCGGCCTGTGACAGAAGGTGTCGCAGACTGGCATTGCGGCTTGCGCTCAGGTGCAGCAAAGTCAGCGGCGAACGGCGGCACAAGAACGCCTGCAGATGGTAGGGAGGCGCTATGCGATACCACACCCCAACAAGTTTTGCCGATGCAGCCGCGATTGCGGCGAAGGCGTCGGGAACCCTGCGGTTTCTGGCTGGAGGGACCGACGTTCTGGTCCAGATGCGCGCCGGGATGGTGCAACCGGATGATCTGATTGATCTCAAGCATATTTCGGGCGTCGACAAGATTGAGCGGACGCCAGAGGGCGGCTGGAAGATCGGCATCGCGGTGCCGGGGATCGTCATGGGCGGCCATGCGGCACTGGTGGCTGACTGGCCAGGCGTGGTCGAGGGGATGAACCTTGTCGGGTCCACCCAGATCCAGGGCCGGGCGACGCTGGCGGGGAACCTGTGCAACGGCTCTCCCGCCGCCGATTCGGTGCCGGGGCTGATTGCGGCGGGCGCGATGGTCACGGTGACGGGGCCGAACGGATCGCGGGAGATCGCGGTTGAGGCGGTTCCGGCGGGGCCGGGGAAGACGACGCTGGCGAAGGGTGAGGTGATCTCGTCCATCACCCTGCCGCCGCGCGGGAAGAACGGTGGGGACGCCTACCTGCGCTTCATCCCGCGGACCGAGATGGACATCGCCGTGGTCGGCTGCGCGGTGAGCTTGCGGCTGGACGGCGACAAGGTGGTCGAGGCGCGGGTCGCGCTGGGGGCGGTGGCTCCGACGGTGCTTCTGTCAGAGGCCTGCGCCAAGGCGATCATCGGGACGACCTTGGACGATGCGGCGCTCGCGGCCCTGGCCAAGGCGGCAGAGGGCGAGGCGAAGCCCATTTCGGACAAGCGCGGGACCAAGGAGTTCCGGATCGAAGTGGCGGGCGTGTTGGCCCGCCGGGCGGCGAAGATCGCCTATGACCGGGCGAAAGGATTGACCAAATGAGCAAGATTCACGTCACCACCACCGTCAACGGCGACCCGGTGGAATTTCTCGCCGACCCGCGCGAGACGCTGCTGGACGCGCTGCGCAATCAGCTGGACCTGACTGGGACCAAGGAAGGCTGTGGCACCGGCGACTGCGGGGCCTGTTCGGTCACTGTGGACGGCACGCTCGTTTGTTCCTGCCTGATGCTGGCGGCTGAAGCCAACGGCAAGCGGGTGGAGACTATCGAAGGCATGGCCAAGGAAGAGCTGCACCCGCTGCAGCGCAAGTTCATCGAACATGCGGCCTTGCAGTGCGGCTATTGCACTCCTGGTATTCTGGTCGCTGCCAAGGCTCTCTTGGAGCGGAACCCCGACCCCACGGATACCGAGGTGCGCTACTGGCTGGCGGGGAATCTGTGCCGCTGCACGGGATACGACAAGATCATCCGCGCCGTGCAGGACGCGGCTGCGGAAATAGCGCAGGAACATCGGGGGGCTGCGTGATGGCACGGGATGATGTGAAGACCGGATACAAGCTGATCGGCACCCGCCCCAACCGCCCGGACGGGCTGGACAAGGTGACGGGGCGTGCGCGTTATGGCGCGGATTTCTCGCTGCCGGGAATGCTGCATGCGGCTGTCGTCCGCAGTCCCCATGCCCACGCGCGGATCGTGAAGATCGACGCCTCCAAGGCCCTGGCGCTGGACGGGGTGAAGGCCGTGGTGACGCGGGCCGACCTGCCGACGGGGCTGACGGGTGAGGATCTGAATCTGCAGGACAACACTCTGGCAGGCGACCGTGCGCTGTATGACGGGCATGCGGTGGCAGCAGTTGCGGCGACCTCGGCCCTTCTGGCGCAGGACGCGGCGCGGCTGATCGAGGTGACCTACGAGGTGCTGCCTCATGTGACTGACGTCGATGCTGCGATGGCTCCGGGGGCTCCGGTGATCCGGCCGGGCGTGGCGGACTTCTCGGTGCCGGAAGGCATGCACGGCAACGTCGCGCGCTACATGGAGTTCGGGCATGGCGATGTGGACGCGGGCTTTGCCGCTGCCGACATCGTGCGCGAACACACCTACAAGACCGAGGCGACCCATCAGGGCTATATCGAACCGCATGCGGCGGTCGGCCAGCTGGGCGCGGACGGGCGTGGCGAAATGTGGGTCTGCACGCAAGGCCACTGGTACATTCGCCGGATGTCTGCGGCGGTGCTTGGGATCGAAGCGGCAGGCTTGCGGGTGACCCCGTCCGAGATCGGCGGCGGTTTCGGCGGCAAGACCACGATCTTCATGGAGCCGCTGACGCTTGCTCTGTCAAAGAAGGCGGGCGGGCGTCCGGTGAAGCTGGTGATGAGCCGGTCCGAGGTGCTGCGGGCGACGGGGCCGACGGCCAGTGCCTCGATGGACGTGAAGCTGGGGATGAAGAAAGACGGCACGATTACTGCCGGTCAGGTGTTCTTCCGGATGCAGGGCGGGGCCTTCCCGGGCATGTCGCCCATCGGCGAGGCGCTGCCGTGCGCCTTTGCCTGCTACGACATTGCGGCCTTGAAGCATGAGGCCGTGGAGGTCATCGCCAATCGCCCGAAAGCAGCGGCTTACCGCGCTCCCGGCTCGCCGATGGCGGCTTTCGCTGTCGAAAGCCTGGTCGACGAGATGTGCCGCGAACTGAAGCTGGACCCGATTGCGGTGCGGCTGAAGAATGGGGCGACGAACGGGTCGAAGTCGTCTTACGGGCCGGTCTACAACGTGATCGGGCTGAAAGAGACGCTGGAGGCCGCGAAGGCGCATCCGAACTATGCGCAGCCACTTGGTCCCAATCAGGGCCGGGGCGTCGCTTCGGGCTTCTGGTTCAACCATGGCGGTGAGACCTCTGTGTCGCTGGCCATTGGCGAGGACGGCACGGCGACGGTGATGATCGGCACGCCCGACATCGGCGGCAGCCGCGCCTCCATCGGGCTGATGGTCGCCGAGACGCTGGGCATTCCTTATGAGGACGTGCGGGTGAACGTGGTCGAAACCGGGGCGCTGGGCGTCAACGAGCCGACCCACGGCAGCCGCGCAACCTTTGCCAGCGGCAAGGCGGCGGTCATTGCCGCAGAGGCTGCGATCAAGGAGATGTGCAAGCGCGCGGCGGCAGAGTGGGAGATCGACGCCGAGGCGGTCGAATGGAAGGACGGGGCGGCGCATCCGGCTGGCCCCAACGCAGGCAAGCACCCGCCGATGACCATTGGCGAGATCGGGTCCAAGATGGGCGGAACGGGTGGGCCGATCTCGGGCCACCACGAGGTGACGGCGGAAGGCGTAGGCGCAAGCTTCGGCACCCATGTCGTCGATGTCGAGGTTGACCCGGAGACGGGGCGGACGACGATCCTGCGCTACCTGGTGGTGCAGGACGCGGGCACGGCGATCCACCCGGCTTACGTTGAGGGCCAGTATCAGGGCGGGGCCGCGCAGGGCATCGGCTGGGCGCTGAACGAGGAATATGTCTACGGCGCCGACGGTCGGCTGCAGAACCCGATCTTCCTTGATTACCGCATCCCGGTCGCCTCTGACCTGCCGATGATCGACACGGTGATCGTCGAGGTTCCGAACCCCGGCCACCCCTACGGCGTGCGCGGTGTGGGTGAGACGGGGATCACTCCGCCGCTGCCAGCGGTCGCCTCGGCCATCGCCGGGGCCACGGGTGCGCGGATCCGCAGCTTGCCCTGCTCACCGCCGAAGGTTCTGGCGGCGATCAAGGCGAACCGGGCGTAATGCCGAAGGTCCATCTCTGGGCCAGCCTGCGGCGGTTCGCCGAGGGCCAGGAGGTGGTGGAGGTGGAGGCTGCGACCGTGGGTCAGATGATGGATGCGCTGGAGAAGGCGCATCCGGGTCTGGGACCTGCGATCAAGGCGGGGTTGTCGGTCGCAGTGGATGGCGAGGTGATTGCCAACAACCGTGCCGCACCGGTCAAGGCAGACAGCGAGGTTTTCCTGCTGCAAAGGCTCAAGGGCGGCTAAGGGCACGATTTTTCGGCGAAAAATCGGAAAATTCGTAGAATTTTTGCGGGTCGCTAGAGATACGTGTTGGCCAGCCATCCGGCGGCGAAGGCAGTCACGGCCAGCGCAGCCCAGATCAGCCAGCGCATTGAGCTATCTGGCCGCGGCGGCAGCGTCGCAGGGTTCCCGGCGCGGATCAGCTGTGCCTCGACCAGCGTCGGAAGCTTCGGGCCGAACCGGGCCAGCACGCGGGCGGTCTTGACCAGATCACGTAGCACGGCTTTCGGCCCGATCGTTTCGCGGATGTAGCGTTCGACGATCGGGCTTGCGACCTGCCAAATGTTGATATGCGGGTCCAGGGACCGGGCCACACCTTCAACGACGACCATCGTGCGCTGCAGCAGGATCAACTCGGTCCGCGTTTCCATCCCGAAGCGTTCCGTCACCTCAAAGAGATAGGCCAGCAGCCGCGCCATGGAAATCCGGCTGGCGTCCATGCCGAAGATCGGCTCGCCCACGGCCCGGAGCGCCCGGGCAAATTCGTCGATATCGCGGTCAGGGGGGACATAGCCCGCCTCGAAATGCACTTCGGCCACCCGGCGATAGTTCTTGCGGATGAAGCCCATCAGGATCTCGGCATAGACGCGCCGAGTGTATTCGTCGATCCGGCCCATGATGCCGAAGTCATAGGCGATGATGTCACCATTGGCCGCGATCTTCAGGTTGCCCTGGTGCATGTCGGCGTGGAAGAACCCATCGCGCAGCGCGTGGTTCAGGAACAGCTGCAACACCCGCGCGCCAAGCACGCGGCGGTCATGCCCCGCGGCGTCGATTGCCGCATTGTCGTTCAGGCCGATGCCTTCGGCCCAGCCCAGCGTCATCACGTTGCGAGACGACAGGAACCACTGCGGCTTTGGCACCTGAAAGCCCTCGTCCTTCTCGGTATTCGCGGCGAACTCGGCAGCGGAGGAGCTTTCCAGCCGCAGGTCCAGCTATCCCATCACCACGCCTTCGAGGTGCTTGATCACCTCGACCGGGCGCAGGCGGCGGGAAAACGGGGCCAGGCGTTCGATCCAGCGGGCGGCCAGATAGAAGGCGTCGATGTCCTTGCGGAAGGCGCGTACGATCCCGGGGCGGAGGACCTTGACGGCAACCTCCTCACCCGTATCCGCCAGCCGGGCGCGGTGGACCTGGGCAATGGAGGCGGCGGCGACGGGCTCGGAAAACTCACTGAAGATGGTGGAAACCGGCAACTCAAGCTCGG
>JBGSVS010000271.1:0-4596 GCA_041752895.1 Tabrizicola sp. | reverse complement strand
ACGGGTCGGAAAAGTCGGTCCAGGCCTCGGGCGTGAAGGTGCTGGCCGCGACCAGGGCTGCGTCGAGGCGGGCGCGGAGGGCGGCCTCGTCGATGCCGTGGCCGATGAAGACAAGCTCTTGCCGCCGGTCGCCCCAGGGGTCCTGCCATTTGGAGGCGACTTCTTGCAGCGCCTCGGGGTGGGTGGGCCAGCGGTCGCGGGGCACGGAGGCCCACCAGCCGCCAAGCGGCGTCACCGAAGAGACGGCCCCCGCCAGCGAGAATTCCGCGACCCAGTTCGGCCTTGTGGCCAGCCAGAAATGCCCCTTGGCGCGGATCACGCCGGGCAGGTCGCCGTTGAGGACCGCGTGGATGCGACCCGGGTGGAAGGGCGCCCGGGCGCGGTAGACGAAGGAGGTGATGCCGTATTCTTCGGTCTCAGGGGTGTGGTGGGCGAAGCCATAAAGTTCCTTGGCCCAAAGGGGGTGTTCGGCGGCACGGTCGAAGTCGAAGAGGCCAGTGTTGAAGATCGCCTTTGCGTCGATGATGGAGTGATCGGTCTCGATCAGCCGGGCGTCGGGGTTCAGCGCCTTGATGATCTTGCGGGCTGCATCGGCACGGTCGGGACCTGCATCGCGGACCTTGTTCAGGATCACCACATTGGCGAATTCGATCTGGTCGGTGAGGAGGTTGACCAGGGTGCGGTTGTCCTGATCGCCGAGGGATTCGCCCCGGTCGGCGAGAAAGTCATGGCTGGAAAAGTCGTTGAGAAGGTTGATCGCGTCGACGACCGTGACCATCGCGTCCAGCCGCGCGACGTCCGACAGGCTGTCCCCCGCCTCGTCCCGGAAGTCGAAGGTGGCAGCGACAGGCATCGGTTCGGCGATCCCTGTGGATTCGATCAGGAGGTAGTCGAAGCGGCCTTCAGCGGCCAGACGGCGCACCTCGGTTAGCAGGTCGTCGCGGAGCGTGCAGCAGATGCAACCGTTCGTCATCTCGACAAGCTTTTCCTCGGTCCGCTTGAGGTCGGTCCCTTCGCGGATCAGGTCGGCGTCGATGTTCACCTCGGACATGTCGTTGACGATCACGGCGACCCGGCGGCCGTCGCGATTGTTTAGGACATGGTTCAAGAGCGTGGTCTTTCCTGCGCCGAGAAAGCCCGAAAGGACGGTGACAGGCAGGCGAGGATCAGTCGGGCGGGGGTCAGTCATGGGGCCTCATGTAATGTTATTTTATAACATAAGAGAGGCGTAGCGCGACGGCAAGAGCCATCAACGTCAAGCGCATTCAGCCAATATCCAGCGCGATGGCGTGGATGCGCTGGTTCAAATCCCCCAGCGCCTTCTGCACCGCCCGATGCCGCGCGACGCGGTTCATCGCCGCAAAAGCCTCGGCCCGGATGGTGATGTGGAAGTGGCTGGCGCCCGAGCCGTCGTCTCCGGCATGGCCCGCGTGTTTGTGGCTTTCGTTCACCACCTGCAGCACCGATGGCGCGAAGGCTGCGGTCAGGCGGTCCTCGATGTCGTCTTTCACACCCATGTCAGCCCTGCCCCCTTCCAACTTCCGGGATAAGCCCTAAACTCGTGGCCCCGAGTCGGAAAGGCCTTAAGCGTATGTCCAGTCGTCCGCCCTTCGAGTTCAACATCAGCGCCGCGGCGGCGAAAAAGCGCAAGACTGCGGGTCGGCGCGGCATGTCGGGGGCGTTCGAGACGGCCGACAAGCCCTGCGATTACCCCGGCTGCAAGGTCAAGGCGGCGTTCCGCGCGCCGAAATCGCCGGACCTGCTGGATGAGTTCTTCTGGTTCTGCAAGGACCACATCCGCGAGTACAATCTGAAGTGGAACTTCTTCCAGGGCACCACGGACGAGGAGTTCCAGAAGTTCCTCGACAAGGACCGGGTCTGGGAGCGGGAGACGAAACCTTTCAGCCGGATCGGGGACGGCAATGCCTGGGCGCGGCTGGGGGTGAACGACCCGATGGCTCTCTTGGGCGAGAAGGCGACGCAGAACCCCGGCCGCCCAAGCTCGGCCGCGACGCGGAAGCTGCCGCCCACCGAAAGGAAGGCCATCGAGATCCTGGATGCCCGCGACACGATGTCGAAGACCGAGATCCGCAAGGTCTACAAGGGGCTGATCAAGGTCCTGCACCCCGACATGAACGGCGGCGACCGCAGCCATGAGGAACAACTGCAAGAGGTCGTCTGGGCCTGGGACCAGCTGAAGGACAGCCGGCATTTCCGCGACTAGGCGGGTTTGAAGGCCAGCGACACGCCGTTCATGCAGTAGCGCAGGCCCGTGGGCGGAGGGCCGTCGGCGAAGACATGGCCGAAGTGACCGCCGCAGCGGCGGCAGTGGACCTCGGTTCGCGCGCCGAAAAGCCCGCCGTCTTCCCGGGTGCCGATTGCGTTCGGCAAAGGGTCCCAGAATGAGGGCCAGCCGGTGCCGCTGTCGTATTTCGTTTCGGACGAGAACGCGGGCAGGTCGCAGCCGGCGCAGTGGTAGATGCCCTGACGCCGTTCCAAATTCAGGCGGCTCGTGTTCGGGCGTTCTGTCGCCTCTTCCCGCAGGACGAGGTAAGCAAGGTCCGACAGGCGGGCGCGCCATTCAGCCTCGGTCAAGGTGACTTCGAAGGTCTCGGCCCGGGCCATCGGGGCGGCGAGGACAGTCAAAAGGAAGACGCGGCGGTGCATGGGCGGGCTCCTTGTGCCGGACAGGATATGGGCAAGGATACGGGCGCGCGAAGCGGGAAGTTGCCCGGTCACGCGAGCTTGAAGTGGCCCTTCCCCTTGAACCCCCCCGCGATATGTTCCAAGGATGGCTGGTCTTTGGCGCAATGGGGTGCCGGGCGGCTTACAAGGGCGCGTGCGATGCTGGATCAGGCGATGAAACCGACCGAGGAAATCTCGGTCCGCGATGTGTTCGGGATCGACACCGACATGCGTGTGAAGGGCTTCGCCGACCGCACCGATCGCGTGCCCGAGATCGATCCGACCTACAAATTCGATCCCGATACGACTTTGGCTATCCTGGCGGGCTTTGCCTATAACCGCCGGGTGATGATCCAGGGCTATCACGGGACGGGGAAGTCGACCCATATCGAGCAGGTCGCGGCGCGGCTGAACTGGCCGTGCGTGCGGGTGAACCTGGACAGCCATATCTCCAGGATCGACCTGATCGGCAAGGATGCGATCAAGTTGCGCGACGGCAAGCAGGTGACCGAGTTCCATGAGGGCATCCTTCCGTGGGCGCTGCGGAACCCCGTCGCCATCGTGTTCGACGAATACGACGCCGGCCGGGCGGACGTGATGTTCGTGATCCAGCGCGTGCTGGAGCATGACGGCAAGCTGACGCTGCTGGACCAGAACGAGATCATCACCCCGCATGCCAGCTTCCGGCTGTTCGCGACGTCGAACACGGTGGGTCTGGGCGATACGACGGGCCTCTACCACGGGGTCCAGCAGATCAACCAGGCGCAAATGGACCGTTGGTCGCTGGTGGCGACGCTGAACTATCTGAGCCATGACGCCGAGACGGCGATCGTGCTGGCCAAGTCGCCGCACTACAACACCGACAAGGGCCGCAAGACGATTGGTCAGATGGTTACCGTGGCGGACCTGACCCGGACGGCGTTCATGAACGGCGATCTGTCGACGGTGATGTCCCCGCGCACGGTGCTGAACTGGGCCGCCAACGCCGAGATCTTCCGCAACTTGGGCTATGCCTTCCGGCTGACCTTCCTGAACAAATGCGACGAGCTGGAGCGCCAGACCGTGGCCGAGTTCTACCAGCGCTGCTTTGCCGAGGAACTGCCGGAGCGCGCTGCCTCGATGGCGATGAAGTGAGGCGGGGGGCTTGGTTCGCCCGGGCCCTTTTGCTTGCCGGAGTTGTCGGCCTTGCTGGCTGTGTTCCCGCGACAGATCAAAGCCCGCAAAGTGCATCTGCTGCACCTGATACCGTCTGTCGGGTCATTTACGTGGTCGACGGCGATACGGTGCATCTGGCATGCTCAGGGACGGGCGAGGTCAAGGCACGTCTTCTGGGCTTTGACACCCCCGAGGTCTACTCTCCGGGATGCCAACGGGAGCTTGCGGCAGGGCGCGAGGCGACAGCGATCCTGCGGCAGATCCTGAAGTCCGGTCCGATCACGGCAGCGCGGTTCGAGGGTCATGATCGCTATGGGCGCGAGTTGGTCCGGCTTGAGGTCGGCGGCCAGGATGTCGCGCGCGGAATGATCGCGACGGGATATGCAGTGCCCTATTCGGGCGGTCGTAGCCCAGACTGGTGCCAAATGCTCTGACTTGGTCAGGCCGCGACGATTGCATTCCGCCTTGAAAACGCGCGATTCTGCGCGCCACATGCTCAAATGGCGCGCGGTTTGGGAATATGTCTCACCGTTCTTGTGCTCGGGGCATTGCCCGCCCCCGGAGCGGCCGATCCGCTGTTGCGTGAGTTCGCAGTCTGCGCGGGGCGTCTTTCGGCGGTCATGGAAGACCAGTGGATGTTCGACGGGCCGGGGTCGGAGCGGACGGCAGTGGAGCTTGGCGCGTTGGTCTCGCTGATCGAGGCGACCATGCCAAATGGCGCGGGGCGGCAGGTCATGGCGTGGCGGATCGATGCCA
>JBGSVS010000270.1:0-8834 GCA_041752895.1 Tabrizicola sp. | reverse complement strand
ACCTCGACGGCGCGCTTGACCGCCAGGCCGAGGCGATGGAAGCCCTTCGCAACGGAATGCGCGACTTCGGCGAGGCCATGGCCGATGAACAGCGCGAAAATCGCGACAGTCAGGGCGGCGACCGTGACTTCGGCTCGGCCGATCCAAATGGCACCGATCCCTTGGGCCGCCGTCCGGGCGAAACCGCCCGCATCGGTTCGGACGAGAACATGGTCCAGAACACCCCGGACGAACGCGCGCAGGAACTTCTGGACGAGATTCGCCGCCGCTCGGGCGAACTGGCCCGCCCGCTGGAAGAGCTCGACTATCTCAAGCGCCTGTTGCAGCTGTTCTAAGGAATTTCCAGCAAGCGCCCGTCTTAAATTCTTCGCCGAAGAATTTTATCTGGCACCCGGCACCGGTCCGCGCCGGGTCATCCGCCTCATGCGACCGTGAGGGAAAGCCCACTTGCCCAATCGAAAGGATTGCGGCAATGCTCTGCCGAAGGGATTCAGCCCTCGAACGTTTTGCAGACAAATTTTGGTCAATAATCTCGCCTACTGAAGTGAATTAATAGCACTCCTAAGGCCCCTTTTTGCAGGTGCAAGGTCATGGTTTCGGTCAAGCTTCAGGCCACCGCGGTCGTCCGGAAGAACTCGATTGCCTTCGTCGAACAGATGTTCGCGCTTTACGCCGCGCGGCGACCGCTGGTCCTCGTCTCCGGCCCCGATCAGGCGAGCAGCCTTCCCGGGATAGAGATCGACCGCTGCATCGACCCCGGCGACCAGACCGGCTGGCTGACTGCCCAACACCCCGTGATCCTTGACGATCTTCCTGCGCAGGTCAGCTACACCTCGGGAACGGAAGGCCTGCCCAAGGGCATCCTGCTGACTTACCGCAACCTCGGCTACACCACCGAACGCATCATCGAGGTGATGCAGATGACCGCCGAAATCCGCGAATACGTGGGTGTCCCGGCGACCTTCAGCTTCGGCATGGCCCGTTTCCGCGCCGTCAGCGCCGTGGGTGGGCAGGCCTACATGCCGCCGCGCGGCTTTGACCCGATGGAACTGGCACGGATGCTGACCTCCGGTCAGGTCAACGCGCTCTCTGCCGTGCCGACGCTTTTGCGCATCCTCCTTGCCGACCCGTCCATCATTGGTGCGGCGGGCAAGGCGCTGCGCTGGATGGAAATCGGCTCGCAAGCCATGACGGCCGAGGAAAAGCGCCAGATCCGGGCGATGTTCCCCAACGCCCGCATCGTCCAGCACTATGGCCTGACCGAAGCCTCGCGTTCGACTTTCCTCGTCATCTCCGGGGCGACCGACGCCATGCTCGAGTCGGTCGGCAGCCCCATCGGCGAGGCTGAGGTGCAGCTCTCCCCCGACAACCGCATCCGCATCCGTGGGCCCCATGTCTCCCGCTCGCGCATTGACGCCGAAGGGCTGCATGACCTCACCGACGCCGAAGGTTGGCTGCAGACCAACGACCTTGGGCACCTCACGGACGGCCACCTGTTCTTCGACGGTCGCGCCGACGACCTCATCAACTGCGGCGGCCAGAAGATCGTCCCCGACCAGCTGGAAGATCGCATCCGCGCCCGGCTGAAATTCCCCGTCCAGATCGCCGTCGCCAAGGTCCCCGACGCCCAGCGCGGCGACGGTGTGCTCGTGGCGCTTGCCGGGGCCGCCGACCAGACCGCAAAGGTGAAAGAGGCCGCCGCCGCCGCCCTGGCCGAGATGGGCATCTCCGCCGGCTCCGCCCTGCACGTCATGGCACTCGATACGCTTCCCGTGACTGGCACCGGCAAGGTCCAGCGCCGCGTCCTCGCCGACCAGTTCGCCCTGCGCAAGGTGACCGCCCCTCCGACCGCCCCCAAGGGCGAGATCACCGATGTCCGCTCGCTGTTCCGGCACGAATTCCCCGGCCAGCCCATCGCTGAGGACGACACCTTCGAATCCCTCGGCGGCGACTCGCTCCACTACATCGCCTTCTCGCTCGCCTACGAATCCCGCTTCGGCCAGCTTCCCGACGATTGGGAGAAACTCCCCATAGGCCAACTCCAGACCCATGCCGAGGGTGGCTCCAAATCCTCCTGGCGCCGCCTCGAAACGGTCACCCTGACCCGCGCCTTCTTCATGATCTGCATCGTGGCCCTCCATACCGAGGCCTTCGTCTACTCCCCCAACTGGGGCGCCGCCTACTTCCTCGTCATGCTCGCCGGCTATTCCGTCGCCCGCTTCCAGCTGCCCGAGATCCTCCGCTCCGGCAGCACCAAGACCCTCTGGGGCACCGTCCGCTACGTCGCCATCCCCACGATCCTGATGGGCGTCTTCCTCGAACTCGTCACCCGCAAGTTCGAACTCCCTGAACTGCTCCTCGTCTCGAACTACTTCGACCCCAACACGATCAGCGGCTACACCTTCTACTTCGTCGAATTCTACATCCAGATCCTGATCCTCGCCGCCCTCCTCTTCTCCTTCGCCCCCGTGAGACGAGCCTTCGCCGCCCGCCCCATGCTCAGCGCCGTCGCCTTCTTCGCCTTCACCGCCGCGCTGGACTACGTGGTCGAACTGAAATGGACCGGCGACTACAACTACGACCGCACCCCCTGGCACTACGGCTGGTGCTTCGCGCTCGGCATGGTCCTTGCCCAGGCCCGCGACCTGCCCTCGCGCCTCTTCGCGCTTGCCCTCTCGCTCGTCACCATCTTCGCCTACTGGCACTTCACCTCCGCCGCCTTCTACGTCGCCGGGGGGGTCGCCGTCGTCCTCTTCATCCGCACCCTCATCGTCCCCGCCCCCGTCAAGGTCCTCATCGCCGAGATCGCCGGCGCCTCGATGTTCATGTACCTCACGCACTACCAGATGATCTCGCTGGTCGACAAAATCTTCGGCCACCACATGCCCTGGCTCGCCCTCCTCCTGTCGATCATCGTTGGCATCATGGGCGCGCACCTCTACGCCTGGGCCGAGAAGATCGTCCTCAAACCCCGCGCCAAAGCCGTCCCGGCCGAATAGGGGGGGCGTTCGCGCCCCTCACCCCCCCTTAACCGCGATGCGCTTCCCTCCTTGGCAAAGGAGCCCACGCGCATGTCCCCCCTCCACCACCTCCCCATCCCCGAAATCGCCCCCCACGCCCTCCTCCGCGACCGCACCCAACTCGACCCCCAGGCCCTCCACCTCCTCCAGCACTCCATCGCGACCGAAGGCCTGCGCACCCCCATCGAGGTCTGGCGCCTCTCCACCCCCCGTGATGGCCACACCTACGGCCTCATCTCCGGCCTCCGCCGCCTCACCGCCTGCCGCGCCCTCGGGCACACCACGATCCCCGCCTTCCTCCGCGCCCCGCAGACCATCGCCCAGGCCCTCGCCTCGATGGTGACCGAAAACGAGATCCGCGAACCCGTCACCCCGTGGGAGAAGGCCACCCTCATCCTCAACGCCATACATGAGGGCCACTTCGACACCCCCGACACCGCCATCGCCGCCCTTTTCCCCGCACTCCCCCGCACCACCCGCACCCGCATCCGCAACCATGTGAGCGTGGTTGAGGGGCTCGCCCCCCTCCTCACCGACCCGACCAGCCTCACCACCCGCCAACTCGACACCCTCGCCGCGGCGCTCCAGTCCGGGCACGAGGACCTCCTCACCGCCACCCTCCACCCCGTCATGGGTCAGGGGAGTGAGACCCAATGGTCCACCCTCCGCCCCGTCCTGCAGGATGTGCTGCGCGAGCCCACCAACCCCACCACCCGCCGCCCCCGGAGGCTGTTGAAGCTGCGCCAGGGCCTGACGATCACACGAGAGCCGACCCCCTCCGGCTGGCTCCTGCGGTTCAGCGGGCCTCAGGCGCGGTCAGGGCTGATCGACGATGTGCTGGACAAGGTGCAGGAGTGGTTTGGGGAGGTGTGAGTCCACCTCAGAATTCGTTCGACCTTTTGCACGGCCTCATCTACGATTCCCTTGATTTGTTCTCTATGTGTTCCTATATGGACGGAGCGGAGGTCCAGATGCGCGCTTCATTCGAGCCATGATTGGTCGTGCCGGCGCGTTTGTGCTCGGATCCATCGTCGCCGGATGCGCATCGACGGCCGGCGTGCTTGCCTTCCTCGGTTGGGGCCGCGCTGCAGGAGGCCAAGCGGTTTACGTTGATCCGTCGCGGGGAGATTACGTAGACATCCTGCTTATGCTCGTGACGGTCTTGCTTGCCGCTGTTGGTCTCGCGGTAACTGTTGGTGCCATTGTTATCGGTATCGTAGCATTCAAGACGCTTAGAGAAAGTAAGGATGAAGCAGCTGAATCTGCAAAGACAGCTGCCACAAAGAAGATAAATGAGAAAATCGCATCTGATCTTGGACCGAATGTGAAGTCAAAGGTCGATGAGGCATTGCCTGACGCGTTGCGCCATTCTCTCGTAGAGGACGAGCTTGGGCACAAGATTCTAAACGAGATGGCCAAAAGAGGGGAACTCGATGAGGTCCTTGAACGAGTATTGGCCAGACTGCAAGGGCCCGGACCTGAAAGCCAAGAAGAAGCTTAAGAAGCAACAAAACGAAAATGGGAGGAGAAAATGAAAAATGCACAAGAGGCACACGTCATGGATTCGGATTGGGAAGTAAAGGCACCATCGAGAGAGTACACTGGCCTCGACAAGTCAGTGCGCGAGGCGATAACTCCCTTTCTCTCTGAATATCCGGTGCGTTTGGGCGCCATTGCCTCCGCTCTCGGCGTTCGCGTATTAATCTCAACGCTCCCAAGGGGAATCTCCGGGCAGATCGGCGTTGAGGATAGCCAATTCGTGATCCGTGTCAATCGGCATGAGGCCAAGCATCGGCAACGCTTCACGCTGGCGCATGAGATTGCGCACTTCCTACTTCATAGGGAGAAGATTGTTGCGACTGGAGGTTGGTCCGAAAACGTGCTACTTCGTTCGGGGCAGCCTGCTGAGATTGAGTACGAAGCAAACAGGTTGGCTTCTGACCTTGTTATTCCTTCAGATCGACTGTCAGAGGCAACAAAGGACTACAGGGGACCGATGACTAGTGAGGTAATTGAGGACCTTGCTCGCAGGTTCGGGGTTTCGACAGCTGCAATGGAAATAAAGCTTCAGATGAGCTAGTGAGAGCGCCAAATGGAAGTCCGGGACTATATAGTAACCTTGGGTATTCGTCCGGCAGAGTTGAGCGGACTTAAGGAACTCCCGGGCACCACCAAAGATGCCCTTACGCCGCTTGTTATGCTTGCTCCGTGGCTCGCCACCACACCACTCTCTCGCGCGCTGGATAAGTTTGAAGAGGCCTACCCTGCGAGACCCTATTTTCTCGATGTGGATACCTACTATCGAATCAATGACAATGTGAATGAGGCAAAGGAAGCCTGGAGTCTTCTTGCAAAGAAGCCTGCTGATTTAGCTTCATGGTGGGCACTATTGGAGAAGTACCCTAATGCCCAACCTTGCCTCTTGATGGCAGAGCACGGAATTGATGCGGTTCGTTCCCAGATAGAATGGGCGCGCGACCGAGGCCGCAGCTTTTGCATTCGATTGAACTTCGACGAAGCGTCTGGGGCGGGCATTCCGCCATGGCTCCCCATTCTCACAAAGGAACTCGCCGACGAGGGTGCAAACGACTACGCGGTAGTATTTGAGTTTGGATGGCTCCAGGATGCTCTGATTGCGGGACCGCTGGTGCATGGTATTTACAAGAGTTTCCTCTCAGAGGTTCCTCCCGAAGTGCCAATTTGCGTGTCATGCACTACGTTCCCCAGAGATTTTACGCCGTATGACGGAAAGGTGCCATGTGCCTTTAACAATAGGAAGCTTGTCGAACAGCTAAGGAAGCAGACGAACCATCCTCGAATTATTTACGGGGACTGGGGGACTACGCGACCTCGCTCTTACGAGATCGCCAGTACGCCAAAAAACCGTATTGATTACCCAACAGATGACTCTTGGATTATCGCTCGTGACCAAGGTGGAAAAGTTTCGTTTCAAGTCGCTGCCAAGCGGATCACGGAAGATAAGGCTTGGGCGGGAAATCTAGGGGTGTGGGGAGAGCAGTTGATTGAAGGTGCTAGAAAGGGCGAAGCATTTGCGATTGACACAATGCAAAAGATGTATGCTGCGCGCATAAATATTCACCTGCATCGGCAAGCATTCTTTGGACACCTTCCTCCGCCGCAGTCGCTGGACGAAGAATGGACAGATGACCTTTGAGGAGTTCGCATCTGCAAGCTTGTTCGATCCCCTTAACAAACCCCTAACGCCCACAGCTAACCCCTTGGAATCCTTTGCGGCCTCCACCCTGTCCTGCGTGGACACCTCTCACCAGTGAGGCGGGCGGACGTTCGCGTCCGGGGGGGCACCTCCCAGGGCCTCCTCCTCCGCTGCCCGCTCCATCAGCAGCCGAACCCGCCGCTCCAGCCCCGCGATCTCGTCGGCCTGTCGGGCCACCACGTCCGACAGGTCCTCTACCGCCCGGATCAGGTGGGCCACCTTCTCTTCCAGATCGACCGAGTTCATGGGCCCCCCCGCTTGCCGCCTCTCCCCCCATCCGATACACGGACGGCGATCAAAAGCGAAGGTCCGACCATGGCCGACAAGCCCCCCCGCCGCCCCCGCGCCGAGACCCCGAAGGGATTCCGCGACTACTTCGGGGCCGAGGTCACCGAACGGAAAGCCATGCTCGACCGCATCGCCGCCGTCTACCACCGGTACGGGTTCGACCCGCTGGAGACCTCGGCCGTGGAGACGGTCGAGGCCCTCGGCAAGTTCCTCCCCGACGTCGACCGCCCCAACGAGGGCGTCTTCGCCTGGCAGGATGAGGACGCCGACTGGCTGGCCCTGAGGTACGACCTCACCGCCCCGCTTGCGAGGGTCGCCGCCCAGTACCGCAACGACCTCCCCTCCCCCTACCGCCGCTACGCGATGGGCCCAGTCTGGCGGAACGAGAAACCCGGCCCCGGCCGCTTCCGCCAGTTCTACCAGTGCGACGCTGATACTGTGGGGTCCAGTTCGGTCGCCGCCGACGCCGAAATCTGCGCCATGCTCGCCGACGCCCTGGAAGAAGTCGGCATCCCCCGCGGCGACTACGTGGTGAAGGTGAACAACCGCAAGGTCCTAGACGGCATTTTTGAAGATATTGGCCTTTTGGAGCCGAAGTTTCTTGTCGCCAACGTGGATCGGATTGGGATTGCGCTTCGTGCAATCGATAAGTTCGACCGCCTCGGTGAGCGAGGAGTCCGTGATCTCTTAGGAAAGGGCAGGACAGACGAATCCGGCGATGTAACCCGAGGGGCGGAGTTGGAGCAGGATCAGATTGAGCGTATTCTGGGCTTTGTCGGAGCTAAAGGACCGACCACATCTGAGACTTTATTGAATCTGCGTGCGCTGACTGGAAATTCCGAATTGGCTGCGTCGGGCATTGATGAACTTGAAGGCATCACAAATCTCCTCGCCGCCCAAGGCTACGGCCCCGACCGTATCGTCATTGACCCCGGCGTCGTCCGAGGTCTCGGCTACTATACCGGGCCGGTCTACGAAGCGGAGCTGACCTTTGAAATCCTCGACGAAAAGGGCCGCAAGCGGCAGTTCGGCTCGGTTGCGGGCGGTGGGCGGTATGACGGGCTGGTGAAGCGGTTCACCGGGCAGGACGTCCCTGCGACGGGGGTCTCGATTGGCGTGGACCGGCTGCTGGCCGCCTTGCAGGCCAAGGGACGGATGCAGGGAGAGATGGCGGGGCCGGTCGTCGTGACGGTGATGGATCGGGAACGGATGGCCGATTACATGGGCATGGTCGGGGAACTTCGGCAGGCGGGCATCCGGGCCGAGGTCTATCTGGGGAACCCGAAGAACTTCGGCAACCAGCTGAAATACGCCGACAAGCGCGCCTCACCGGTAGCGGTAATCCAGGGTGGGACCGAGGCCGCCGCCGGGACGGTGATCCTCAAGGACCTGATCCTGGGCACGAAGATCGCCGAGAGTGCCACGCTGGAGGAATGGAAGGACCGCCCGGCGCAGGTCGAGGTGCCGAGGGGTGATCTGGTCGAAGCCGTCAGAAAGATGCTGGGCCAATGACGCCGAAAGCCGCGATCCGGGCCGAGGGGGAGCGGCTTCTGGCAGCTTTCGTCAACGCGGGCGCGGTTCCGGTCGAGGCGGATGTCCTGCAACCGGCGGGCACTCTGCTGGACCTTTATGGCGAGGATATCCGGGCGCGGGCCTATGTGACGGATGACCCGGTCAGGGGCGAAATGGTGCTGCGGCCGGACTACACCGTGCCGGTCGTTCAGGCGCATATGGCGCATGGGGCGGAACCGGCGCGCTATGCCTATCTGGGCGAGGTGTTCCGCAAGCAGGCCCGGGGCTTGGGGCGGGCCAGCGAATACCTTCAGGTCGGCTATGAGGTCTTCGACCGCACCGCGCCCGAGGCAGCCGATGCCGAGGTCTTCGCGCTGTTCCGTGATCTGCTGGCAGGGCTAGGTCTGCGCCCCGTGACCGGGGACATCGGCATCCTGATGGCCGCTGTCCGGGGGTTGGAGACGACCGAAGGGCGCAAAGCGGCCCTTCTTCGGCATGTCTGGCGTCCCTTGCGGTTCAAGGCCCTGCTTGACCGGTTTTCCGGCCGGGCTGCCGTTCCCGCCGGGCGGGTCACTTTGCTGGAACGGCTGAAGTCGGGCACCCCGACGCAGCTTATCGGCGAGGCAGGGACCTTCGTCGGTCTGCGCAGTGCCGAGGAAATCGCCACCGATTCGCAGTTTATTACAATCTATTCAGCTACGCTAAATTTATAAACCGAACTTGTTTGGTATTTTTCACCAGGAATTAAAATCACATTAGGAAATTGCGGTTGGTTTGGC
>JBGSVS010000269.1:0-21788 GCA_041752895.1 Tabrizicola sp. | reverse complement strand
ACCGGGGCAAGCCTCACGCAGGCCGCAAGCTCAGCCGAGCCGAACTCCCGGCCCGACGTCGCATCGCGCCCCAGGCAAAGGCTTAGCGACAGACCTTCGGACAGGGTCACCACGAAGGCGATCTCGTCTACCAGGGTGGTCCCGCCGAAATACTCGGTGAAATAGCGGCTGCGGCGAAACGCATCCGGAGCGATGTTGCGCAGCCGGTAGGCCCCGTCGGCGGCCCGACCCAGATGCAGCGCAAAGAAGGGATCAAGCCGGTAGGCCCCGGCCAGATAGGTGGTCTCCAGCCGCTGGAAAACCCGAGGATGTCCCGGCCGGTGCAGCAGGACGACAGGCGGTCCGGCATCTCGGTAGGCCAGGACGATCAGGTTGTCCGGCTGTGCAAGGCTGGTACACAATGCCCAGAAAGCGGCCGCAAATCCGTCCTGACGCAGCGCCGCGATAGACCCGGCGACGGCAGCCTCCACGCTTATGCCCCTGAAGTCGTCCATGATCATACCTCGATAGGGGTATATACCCCTCCCGATGGCCAGTATACCGTGTGACTGCATCTTGCGGGGGTATCCGCCCGCATCCCGCCTCACCTGCCAGCCTTCAGGCCCGCCCATGCCCCGCGACCCCCGCCATGACATCCTGTTCACGCCGCTGCAGATTGGCCCGAAGCTGGCGAAGAACCGGTTCTACCAGGTCCCGCATTGCAACGGCGGCGGCTACCGTGACCCCTCTGCCGTGGTCGAAATGCGCCGCACCAAGGCCGAGGGCGGCTGGGGCGTGATCTTCACCGAGCAGACCGAGATTCACCCGACCTCGGAAATCACCCCCTTCATCGAACAGCACCTCTGGGATGACCGCGACATCCCCGCCCTTGCCCGGATGGCCGAAGCGATGAAATCGCACGGCGCGCTGGCGGGCATCCAGCTGGCTTACAGCGGCATAAACGGCCCCAATCTCTACAGCCGCGAGGTCCCCTTGGCCGTCACCGGCGGCCCGATCCTGACCTTCACCTCCGACCCGGTCCAGGCCCGCACGATGGACAAGGAGGATATCCGCAACCTCCGCCGCTGGTTCCGCAATGCCTTCCGTCGCAGCCATGTGGCCGGCTTCGACCTCATCTGCCTTTACGGCGCGCATGGCTTTGGCATCCTGCAGCACTTCCTGTCCCGCGCCACCAACCACCGCACCGACGAATACGGCGGCAACCTCACAAACCGGTCGAGGTTTCTGCGCGAGATCGTTGAAGATGCACGCGAAACCACCAAAGGCGAAGTCGCCGTAACCCTGCGCATGTCGCTCCACGAAGCCGGGGCCTACGGGTTCTCCAACGCCGAATTGCGCGACTTCATCGCCATGCACGGCGACCTTCCCGACCTCTGGGACCTTGCCCACGGAACTTGGGAAAACTGCTCTGGCACCTCCCGCTTCAAGGACGAAGGCGCACAGGAAGACCTTGTCCGCAGCATCAAAGAGCTCACCCCCAAACCCGTCGTCGGCGTCGGCCGCTTCACCTCGCCCGACGCGATGGCCCGCCAGATCAAATCCGGTATCCTCGACTTCATCGGCGCGGCAAGGCCCTCAATCGCCGACCCCTTCCTGCCGCTGAAGGTGGAACAAGGCCGCTACGAAGACATCCGCGAATGCATCGGCTGCAACATCTGCGTCAGCGGAGACATGACCGGCAGCATCAGCCGATGCACCCAGAATACCGCCTTCATGGAGGAATGGCGCAAGGGCTGGCACCCGGACCGGGCCCGCCCCAAAGGGCCATCAGAAAGCGTCCTGATCGTCGGCGCGGGGCCTACGGGGCTTGAGGCCGCGCTGCAGGCTGCGAAACGCGGCTACAAGGTCACGTTGGCCGAAGCGACCACAATCCTCGGCGGCCGCGTCACGCGCGAACGCGCATTACCCGGCCTTTCCGCCTGGGGCCGCGTCGCCGATTACCGCACCGGGCAACTGGCCCCGATGCCCAACGTGGAGATCTACCGCGAAAGTCCCCTTTCGCCCGAGGATATCCTTGCGATGGGCGCGGATCATGTCGCGATCGCAACGGGGGCGACCTGGCGCAGCGACGCTGTGGCACGACTGCATCTCCACCCGATCCCGACCGACGCAGGCATGCAGATCTACACCCCCGATGACCTGATGGCAGGCCGCTGCCCTGAAGGCCAGACCGTCGCCCTCTACGACGACGACCACTTCTACATGGGCTCCGTCCTCGCCGAACTTCTCGTCGCGCAGGGCAACCGCGTCCATTTTGTCACCCCCGCTGCGAAGGTCGCCGAATGGACAGACAACACGCTGGAGCAAGGCACGATCATGCGCCGCCTGCTGGACATCGGCGTGGAAATTCACCTGAGCAAAGCTCCGGAAACCATTGGGGCAAAAGATATAACCCTCGCCTGCACCTGGACCGGTCGCCAGACGACGCTGCCGTGCGAAGCGCTGGTCTATGTCACCTCCCGCACCCCGAACGACCAGCTCTACCACGCCACGAAGGCCCTGAACTGGCAGGCCGCCGGGATCAGGTCGCTGAAACTCATCGGCGACGCCGCCGCCCCTGGCCCCATCGCCTGGGCGACCTATGCCGGTCGGAACTGGGCGGAAACCCTCGACCAGCCGGACCCGGGCGACGCCCTCACCTTCCGCCGCGAGATCGCAGCACTTGAACCCGGACCAAGCCTCTTGCCATGACCACGAATGCCGATTTCACCTGTCTACAAGTATCCCCGCCGGAGGCTCCCGAGCGTTTCTGCGTCCTTCACGCAGAAACGTGAGACAAAAGGACTTCGCGCGGCACGCGCTCCATTCGATAACCGCCCTCACCGAACGGACCTCACGATGACCCACTTCCGCCACCGCACCTTCAACACCAAGGACACCTACCCGGAACAAAAGCTCGACAACGACCTAGCCCAGGCCGTCGTCGCTCGCGGGAGGATCGTTTTCCTGCGCGGTCAGTGCCCGCAGGATCTGGACACCGCGAAGGACATCGGCAGCCATGACCCGGTCGAACAGACCCACAAGGTGATGCAGAACATCCGGCAGCTTCTGGAAGAGGTCGGCGGCAAGATGGAGCATCTCTGCAAGGTCGTCGTCTACCTAACCGACGTCCGCCACCGCGAGGCGGTTTACCGGACCATGGGCGAATACATCAGGGGCGTGCATCCAGTGTCGACCGGGGTGGTGGTCACCGCGCTGGCCCGGCCCTCTTGGCTGGTCGAGATTGACGGGACCGCCGTCATCCCGGACGACGACAAATGACCTTCTCCATCGTTGCCCGCTGTGCTGCGACCGGCCAGTTCGGCATGGCGATCTCTTCCTCCTCCCCCGCAGTCGCGGCGCGCTGCGCGCATGTCCGGGCGGGGGTGGGCGCGGTGGCGAGCCAGAACATCACCGATCCAAGCCTCGGTCCACTGATCCTCGATCAACTGGAGACGGGCCTGTCAGCAAGCGAAGCCCTCAAAGCTGTGAGCCGTGACCGCGCCTTCATCGACTACCGGCAGCTTCTGGTCGTCGACGGCGAGGGGCGGACGGCGCTCCATTCGGGGGGACAGGTGCTAGGTGTCTGGGGTGAGGCGCGGGCCACCGACTGCGCGGCGGGGGGAAACCTGCTTGCGTCCGAACTGGTGCCGATGACGATGGTCGAAGCATTCGCGGCTTCGGCGGGCCACCTTGGTGAACGTCTGATGCACGCGCTCGAAGCCGGCCTTGCCGCCGGTGGCGAAGCAGGCCCGGTCCATTCCGCAGGGCTCAAGGTTACCGACAAGTTGACCTGGCCCATGGTCGATCTGCGGATCGACTGGTCGGATGACCCCATCGGGATGCTGCGGACCGCCTGGGAGGTCTATGCGCCGCAGATGAGGGCCTATGTCCAACGGGCGGAGGACCCGACGCAGGCCCCGTCCTATGGCGTGCCCGGAAACGAGTAGGTGTCAACCGATGAACAAACAGTTAACGTCCGCGACTAACTATCTGTTTTTGCAAAGTCATCAGAGATTGTCCACCGTGGACACTCTTGCCGTCTGGGGTCTGAAATCATGACCGTAGCCATCCATACCCTTGTCATCGTCGGCGGGCAGGCAGGGGTCGCCACCTCGGCTCACCTGCAGAAACACGGCGTCCCGCACCTCGTCCTGGAACGCGACCGCATCGCCGAACGGTGGCGCAGCTGGCGCTGGGACAGCCTGGTCGCCAACGGCCCTGCCTGGCATGACCGGTTTCCCGAAGCCGAGTTCGACGGCATCGACCCCGAAGCCTTCGCGGGCAAGGAGGCCATCGCCGACTATTTCCAGCGCTTTGCCAGCGACCGGAACCTGCCGATCCGCACCGGGATCGAGGTAACGAAGCTGGACCGCCACTACAACACCTTCCGCGCGGCCACGTCGGAAGGCGTCATCGAGGCGCGAAACGTCGTCGTCGCCACCGGGCCGTTCCAGAAGCCGGTGATCCCGACAGTCATCACCGACCCCGCGATCACGCAGCTTCATTCCAACAGCTACCGCAACCCGGACGCGCTGCCCGCGGGCGCGGTGCTGGTGGTCGGCGCGGGATCATCCGGCGCGCAGATCGCTGAAGAGCTGGTCCGGGCGGGCCGCAAGGTCTTTCTCTCGGTCGGCCCGCATGACCGCCCGCCCCGGCGGTATCGGGACAAAGACTTCGTCTGGTGGCTGGGCAAGCTTGGCAAGTGGGACATGAAGGCCCCGACGCCCGGCACGGAACATATCACGATTGCGGTCTCGGGCGCTTACGGCGGGCACACGATGGACTTTCGCAGGCTCGCGGGGCTTGGCGTGACGCTGCTCGGCCGGGCGGGGGATTTCCGCGACGGGCAGTTGCAGCTCGCCGGTGACCTTGCGACCAACATCGCGAACGGGGACGCGAATTACCTGTCGGTGCTGGACGAGGCCGATGCTTATGCGGCGGCAAACGGCCTGGACCTGCCCTTGGAGCCCGAGGCGCGCACCTTTGGTTCCTTGCCCGACTGCGTGACGCAGCCCACGCAGGTGCTGGACCTGCAGCAGGAGGGCATCAGTTCGGTGATCTGGGCCACGGGGTTCCGGCTGGATTTCGGCTGGATCGACCTCGACGTCTTCCGGGACGACGGCCGCCCAAGGCATCAGGACGGCATCAGCGAAGTGCCGGGGCTTTACTTCATCGGCTTGCCCTGGCTGTCCTGCCGGGGGTCGGCCTTCATCTGGGGGGCCTGGAAGGATGCCGACCGGCTCGCAGGCCTGATCGCCGCCCGCTGAACCAGCGCCTTCGCGCTGCCGGGGTATTGGTCCTGAACCTAGGACGCCTTCAACACCCCACGGTCGATCTGGTCCTGCTCGATGGATTCGAACAGCGCGCGGAAGTTGCCTTCGCCGAAGCCGTCGTCGCCCTTGCGCTGGATGAATTCGAAGAAGATCGGGCCGATCACGGTCTTGGAGAAGATCTGGAGCAGGATGCGCGTCTCGCCGCCGTTTAGGACGCCTTCGCCGTCGATCAGGATGCCGTGCTTTGCCATCCGATCAAGCGGTTCGGAATGGCCGGTAACGCGGGTTTGCGAAGCCTCGTAATAGGCCATCGGCGGTTTCGGCATGAACTTGAGCCCCGCCTCGGCGATGGCATCGGTGGCAGCGTAAAGGTCGTCGGTGCCGACGGCGATGTGCTGGATGCCCTCGCCCTTGTAGCGCTTGAGGTATTCGACGATCTGGCCGGTCTCGCCGCGATCCTCGTTCACCGGGATGCGGATGCGGCCGCAGGGGCTGGTGAGGGCGCGGGAGTGGAGGCCGGTAAACTTGCCTTCGATGTCAAAGAAGCGGATCTGGCGGAAGTTGAACAGGTGCTGATAGAAGTCGAACCAGGTGTCCATGTTGCCACGATGGACGTTGTGGGTCAGGTGGTCGAGGTAGTGGAAGCCGACCCCTTTGGGCTTGGGCGTGGTCAGCCAGTCAAACGCGTCATAGGGGTTCGCGTCGCCGTAACGGTCGGTGAAGTAGATGAGCGACCCACCGATGCCGACGATGGCGGGCAGATCAAGCGATTTTCCTGACCCCTCATAGGGTTGTGCGCCGTTCTTCACGGCATGGTTGAACGCGTGCGCGGCATCGACCACGCGCCAGCCCATCGAGGGCGCGCAGGGGCCGTGTTCGTCCACGAAGCGGCGGGCGTGGCTGCCGGGTTCGTCGTTCAGGATGTAGGTGATGTCGCCCTGCTGCCAAAGCTCGATGGCCTTCTGTTTGTGACGGGCGGTCAGGGCATAGCCCATGCGGGTGAAGAGCGCGCGCAGCTCCTCCGGGTTCGGATGGGCGAATTCGACGAACTCGAACCCATCGGTGCCGGCGGGGTTCTCGGCCGAAATTACGGCGCGGGGGGCTTGGTGCGGAAAGGGACCCATGGCTGTTTTCCTTCGGACAAACTGTGACAGGGTCAGAATGACACGACCGCCCCGCAGATGGCGCGCATGATTCAGCTTGCTTTTGAAAAACCATGCGCGCTTCTTTCCGATCAGACCGATCCTACGCGAGAAGCGCGCATGTTGGACGAAACCGATTCCCGCCTTCTCGCCGCCGTTCAGGCCGATGCGCAAGTCTCCGCGCAAGAGCTGGGCGACCGTCTGAACCTGTCCGCCAGCCAGGCCGCCCGCCGCCGCGCGAAACTGGAGGCCGAAGGTTTGATCACCGGCTATGCAGCCCGCCTCTCGCCCGCAAAGCTTGGTCTGACCGTCCAGGCTTTCGTCCAGGTCCAGATGGCCGCGCATTCCCCCGACACCGCGAAGGGTTTTCTGCGGCTCATCGCAACCCTGCCCGAGGTCACCGCCTGCTGGACCCTGACCGGCGAGGCCGACTACCTTTTGCGGGTCTGGTGCGCCGACCTACCCGCCTTGAACGATCTGATCCACCACCGCCTGCTGCCAAACCCCGCTGTCGCCCGGGTGCAAAGCCAGATCGTGATGGCCCAGCCCAAACCAGATGCAGGGCTGCCGGTCTGACGCGGGGCACTATTCTTTTGAAGGAATCGTGACGGAGCCTTCAAAGGCTCCGGGCCGGAATTTTTGAAAATTCCGGGTCCTGGTCTGGCAGGCAGCGCAGAAGAACCGTCCGAAGCATCGCCTCACGTTCGGCGGGCGATTTGCCCTGCAGGGTTCGCATCCGTTGCCCCGCGGCAAGGTCGGCGATGCCGTGGCTGGTGGCCCAAAGCGCAATCACATCGGCCTCATGGCCACCAAGTGCTGTCACCAGACCGACAAGGTGATCGTAGGCGCGGTTGGCGGCGGCGATCAGGTCAGGACTGGCGAAATCCGGGCGCACTGATGAGAAGATCAGCCGGAACAGGGTCGGACGGGCCATGGCGAATTCAAGGTAGCCGAAGCCCGCCCGCACGGCACGGTCCCGCGCATCGGTCGCGCCGACCTCTCGCGCGTCGAGCGTTTCCTGAAACCGGGTAAAGCCCTCGGAAGCGAGAGCCGTCAGAAGTCCGTTCGTGTCGCCGAAGTGATGCGCCGGGGCGGCGTGGCTGACCCCAGCGCGCTTGGCAACTGAGCGCAAGGAAAAGGATTCAATCCCGCGGTCCGTCAGTTCGGCCTCCGCCGCTACAAACAGTGCACTGCGCAAGTCGCCGTGATGATAGGGTTTTCCGTCCATCCGCCCTTCATATCGCGCAATCTTTGCATTGTCAAAATTTAATCTTGACAGTGACCAGATCAGGCGACACCCTATCCTGACACTGTCAAGACTGGATATTCCATGACCCCCGATTCCCTCTTTCAGATCGCCAACCCGATCGCCATGCTTGGCTGGATCGCGCTGATCCTTGCCCCCTTTGCCCCGCGCCTGATCGACCTGATCGCCGCTGTCATCATCCCGCTTCTGATGGCCGTGGCCTACAGCGCCCTGATCCTGGCCCATTGGTCGGGTGCGACCGGAGGCTACGGCAGCCTTCCGGATGTGATGGCGCTGTTCGCCAACCCGCACATCGCCCTTGCGGGCTGGGTCCATTACCTGGCGTTCGACCTCTTTGTCGGGGCCTGGGCCACCCGAACCGCGCGCGCGGCTGGCATCAACCACCTTCTGGTTCTGCCGCACCTGGTGCTGATCTTCCTGTTCGGCCCGGCTGGATTTCTGACCTTCCACGCAATGCTCGCCGCGTTTCGCGTGAGCACGAACCCGAACGGAGCCCCCGCATGACCACCCTGACCATTGCCCGCACGCCGTCCCGCCTTTGGACCGATGCACCTGCCTTTACCGGCCTGGCACTTTTCATCGCGCTGACGGCGATCCCGCTTCTTGCAGCGGCTATGATCGACACCCGGACGTTCCTTGGCGCGCCGATCTGGCAAAAGCCGCTGCAATTCCACTTGGCGCTTGGCATCTACCTCATAACGCTCGCGTTTTTCGCCCGCTTCCTGCCTGCTGGCATGACAAGCCGCCGTTGGCGCATCTATGGGGCCGTCGTGTGCTTCTGCATTCTGGCCGAGCTGGTCTGGGTAGGCGGGGCGGCCAGCTTTGCCACGGCGTCACATTTCAACGTTGCCGATCCGGTCATGGGCACGATCTACGGCTTCATGGGAGTGTTCGCTGTCATCCTGACCTCGGCCAGCGCGGTGATGGGCGTGGCGATCTGGCGCAACCCGAACACCGGGCTTGCCCCCGCGCTGCATCTCTCAATCGCTCTTGGCCTGGTCCTGACCTTCGTGCTGACCCTGATCGCGGCAGGCACCCTGTCGTCGATGCCGGGCCACCATATCGGCACGCTAGTGACCGGGGCGGCGCTGCCGATCCTTGGGTGGTCGCGTGAGGTGGGCGATCTGCGCGTCGGCCACTTCTTTGCCACCCACGCGCTGCATGTGATTCCGGTCGTGGGTATGGTGGCGACATGGCTTGCCCCCACATTCGCGCGCGCTCTGGTTCTGGCTGCCAGCCTGGCCTTCACCGTCCTTGTCGCCTTCGCAATGTGGCAGGCGTTTCAGGGTCAGCCCTTCCTGCCCTGGCTGGGCTAAGCCAATTCGCTTTTCCTTCGGCCTGCCCCGCGCTAAACACCCGGCAAACCTTGCAGGATGCCCGCGATGCCGATGGAAAAGACCTTCAATGCGACCGAGGCCGAGGCGCGGATTTCAAAGCTCTGGCTTGACGCCAAGGCTTTCCGCGCCGGCGCCAATGCCAAGCCCGGGCGGCCTGCGTTTTCGGTGATGATCCCGCCGCCGAACGTCAACGGCTCGCTGCATGTCGGCCACGCGTTCAACAACACATTGCAGGACATTCTAACCCGTTGGCACCGAATGAAAGGCGACGACACGCTGTGGCAACCGGGTCAGGACCACGCCGGGATTGCCCTGCAGCTGGCGGTCGAAAAGGAACTTGCGGCGACCGGCAACCAAAGCCGCCGCGAAATCGGCCGTGAGGCGTTCCTCGACTATGCCTGGGGCTACAAGGAACGCACGGCGGACAAGATCATCGGCCAGCTCAAGCGTCTGGGGGCGTCTTGTGACTGGGACCGGAATGCCTTCACCATGTCGGGTGCGCCGGGCGACACGCGGGTTGGCCACGAAAACTCGCCGAACTTCCACGACGCGGTGATCAAGGTCTTCGTGGACATGTATGCGAAGGGCCTTATCTACCGCGGCAAGCGGCTGGTGAACTGGGACCCGCATTTTGAAACCGCGATCTCGGACCTTGAGGTCGAGAACACCGAAGTCCCCGGCCACATGTGGCACTTCAAGTATCCCCTGGCCGGAGGGGAGACCTATGAATACGTCGAGAAGGACGCCGAAGGCCGCGTGACTCTGCGCGAGACGCGGGATTACATCTCCATCGCAACGACCCGGCCTGAGACGATGCTTGGGGATGGCGCGGTTGCAGTTCATCCATCGGATGAACGATACGCGCCAATCGTCGGGAAACTTTGCGAAATTCCGGTGGGGCCTTCCGAACACCGCCGCCTGATCCCGATAATCACCGACGAATACCCGGACCCCACCTTCGGCTCCGGTGCCGTGAAGATCACCGGCGCGCATGACTTCAACGACTATGCCGTCGCCAAGCGCGGCGATATCCCGTGCTACCGCCTCCTCGACACCCGTGCCCAGATGCGGGCGGATGGGGTGCCTTATGATCAGGCTGCCAAGATCGCCGGTCGCATGTCCCGCGCCTGGCTTGTGGCCAAGGGCTACGCGACGCCCGGGTTTGTCGAGCAGCCCTTCACGCTGAGTGAATCCGAGCTCGATGCCCTGAACCTCGTCCCCGACGACCTGCGCGGGCTGGACCGCTATGAGGCCCGCAAGCGCGTGGTCGAGGCGATCACGGCCGAGGGGCTGGCGGTCACCACCCTGAAGAAATCCGTCGACAAGGAAACCGGGGCCGAGCATCTGGAACTGGTGCCCTACGTCGAGTCCAAGCCGATCATGCAGCCCTTCGGTGACCGCTCCAAGGTGGTGATCGAGCCGATGCTGACCGACCAGTGGTTCGTCGACACCGCCAAGATCGTCGAACCGGCACTGGATGCGGTGCGCTCGGGCCGCACGAAGATCATCCCGCCCTCGGGCGAGAAGACCTATTACCACTGGCTGGAAAACATCGAACCCTGGTGCATCAGCCGCCAGCTTTGGTGGGGGCATCAGATTCCGGTTTGGTACGGTCCGCAATGCTATGAAGGTGAAATTAGCGGGGCGATTTACAGCGACACTGACCACACCGGCTACGACGCAGTGGTTGCCGAAAGATTCTGTGCATCAAGCGAGGAAGAGGTTCTCGCCAAAGCTAGAGAATACTATGGGCCAAACTACGACATAGAGATTTCGCGTTCGGGCAAGGTTGGGCTTGAGATTTCGGTCCAAAAGAATGGTCGAGTTCTGATCCGCCTCACCCGCGACCCCGACGTCCTCGACACCTGGTTCTCGTCCGGCCTCTGGCCCATCGGCACCCTCGGCTGGCCGGAACCGACGCCAGAGCTGCAGAAATACTTCCCCACCTCGGTCCTCGTGACCGGGCAGGACATCCTGTTCTTCTGGGTCGCCCGGATGATGATGATGCAGCTGGCGGTGGTGAACGACATTCCGTTCCACACCGTCTACCTGCACGGCCTGGTCCGCGACGCCAAGGGCAAGAAGATGTCGAAGTCGCTCGGCAACGTCATCGACCCGTTGGAGATCATCGACGAATACGGCGCCGACGCGCTGCGGTTCGCCAATGCTGCGATGGCCTCGCTGGGCGGCGTGCTGAAGCTGGATACCCAGCGCATCGCGGGCTACCGGAACTTCGGCACCAAGCTGTGGAACGCCTGCCGCTTTGCCGAGATGAACGGCGTTTGGGAAGGCCACGCGACCGGCCCCGCGCCCTCGCCCAAGGCCACCGCGAACAAGTGGATCATCGGTGAGACGGCGAAGACCCTGGCCGAGGTCAACGAGGCGCTGGAGGCCTTCCGTTTCGACACCGCCGCCGACGCGCTTTACAAGTTCGTCTGGGGCAAGGTCTGCGACTGGTATGTCGAGTTTGCCAAGCCCCTGTTCGACGGCCCCGACGCCGCCGAGACGCGGTCGACGATGGCCTGGGTTCTCGACCAATCGATGATCCTGCTGCACCCCTTCATGCCCTTCATCACCGAAGAGCTGTGGGGCACGACCGGCAAGCGCGAGAAGTTGCTGGTGCATACGGATTGGCCGGAACTGCCTGTCACGATGATCGACCGCGAGGCCGATGCGGAAATGTCCTTCGCCACCAGCCTGATCGACGACATCCGATCCGCCCGCGCACAGGTGCATGTGCCGGTGGGCTTGAAGGCCGACCTCGTGGCAACCAGCCTGACGGACGCTGCGCGTCAGGCCTTCCAGCGCAACGAGACGCTTATCAAACGGCTGGCAAGGATTGACACGGTCACCGAAGGTCCAGCCCCCAAGGGCTCGATCGCCGTCGCCGCCGAGGGCGCTGCCTTCGCGATCCCGCTGCAAGGCCTGATCGACATTGCCGAGGAGAAATCCCGCCTGCAAAAGGCGCTCGACAAGCTGATGAAGGAGATCGGGGGCCTCAAGGGCCGGCTCGACAATCCGAACTTCGTCAAGTCGGCCCCCGAGGACGTGGTGATGGAGGCGACCTCGAACCTGGAGGCGCGGCAGGACGAGGCGGCAAAGATCAATGAGGCGCTGAGACGCCTTGCCGATCTGGGGTAAGGAAACCCGTCCCAAGCCTTTCCGGGGCGGATGCGTCAGACTGATGCCAACCCCGGAAAGGAAACGCCCATGCGCTTTGCCCTTGCGACCCCCGCCCTTGCGGCCCTGGCCCTGATCGGGCTTGTCAGCGCGGCCCACCCGCTGACCCCGGAGCTGATCCCCGAGATCACGCTTCGCGGCGGCGAAGCGCAAGCGGTGCCCGAGACTGGTGTGACCCTTCAGGTGACTCGGGTGGACGATGCCCGCTGCCCGGCGGAGGTCGACTGTTTCTGGGAGGGGATGATCCGCGTCGAGTTGACGGTGTCGACGGTGACATCGAAGCAGGCGGTGGTGCTGTGCAACCTTTGCGACGACGGGACAGATCTGGCCAGTGCCGCCGGGCTGACCTTCGGCCTGGTCGGGCTTGCGCCATCGACTGAGGAACTGGCGAAGCTTGGGCGTGTGCCGGAACTGGCCGACTATGCGGTGACGGTGAACTGGTCGAAGGCCGAGTGAGGGCTTGTCCAAGGGCTTCGTTGCACCCATTTTCGGGGTGGAGGTGATGCGATGTCATGGCTGTCACGCCTGGCGGAACGCCAGATCCAGAAGGCCCGGCTGAAGGGCGAATTGCAGGAGTTGGCGGGTGAGGGCAAGCCCCTGCCCGAAAGGCCTGGGGATGCGTTTGTGTCGGCGGGTGATGCGGTAGGGTTCCGGATCATGGCGCAGGCCGGGGTGCTGCCCGAGGAGATCACGCTGAAAAAGCGGGTCATCGAGCAGCGGAAGGTGCTGGCGGGGCTGACGGATGAGGTCGAACGGAAGGCCGCGATGGCGGAACTTGCGCGGCTGGAGATGCTGCAGGCCATCGCCGAGGAAAGCCGCCGGAAGTTCCTGCGCTGAGGGCGCCGGGGCTTGCGCGCGGCACGTGCACCGTGCCAGCCTGCCGCGCATGAGCAGGTTTCTCACGCCCCACGCCGCGCAACTGCCCTCATCCGTGCCCTTCACTGGCCCGGAGGCGCTGGAGCGGCGGACGGGGGTCCCGTTCCGCGCCCGGCTTGGGGCGAACGAAAGCCTGTTTGGTCCCTCGCCCCGCGCTGTGGCGGCGATGCAAGAGGCGGCGATGGGGGCCTGGATGTATGGCGACCCGGAGAATCATGATCTGAAACAGGCTCTTGCGGCGCATCACAGTGTGACCCCTGGGCATATCGCGGTCGGGCCAGGGATCGACGGTCTGTTGGGCCTGGTCTGCCGGCTGGTGCTTGAAGCCGGGACGCAAGTGGTGACCAGCCTGGGGGCCTATCCGACCTTCAACTTCCACGTCGCAGGCTATGGCGGCGCGCTGACGCGGGTGCCCTATCGGGGTGACCACGAGGATATCGAGGCGCTGCTTGGGACGGCGGGTTCGACGGGTGCAAAGCTGATCTACCTTGCCAATCCCGACAACCCGATGGGCAGCCACCATCCGGCCTCGGTCATCGAGGACATGGTGGCGAACCTGCCGACGGAGACGCTTCTGATCCTGGATGAGGCCTATGCCGACCTTGCCCCTGCGGGCACTGTCCCGGTGATCCCGGCAGATCATCCGCAAGTGATCCGGATGCGCACCTTTTCAAAGGGATACGGGCTGGCAGGCGCGCGCGTCGGCTATGCTGTCACTAACCCTGACCTGGCGCTGGCTTTCGACAAGGTGCGGGACCATTTCGGGATGAGCCGGATCAGCCAGGCGGGGGCGATTGCGGCGCTGGCGGATCAGGATTGGCTGCTCAGCGTGCAGGACCGAACGGTCGCGGCGCGGCAGAGGGTCTCGGAGATTGCTGCGGCCAACGGCCTGCGTCCTCTGCCCTCGGCGACAAACTTTGTCACCATCGACTGCGGGCGGGACGGCGATCATGCGCGCCGGGTGCTGGCCGAACTGGGCGCCCTGGGCGTCTTCATCCGCATGCCGGGGGTGCCCCCCCTGGACAGGTGCATCCGCATCAGCCTGGGCGACGGTCAGACGCTTGATATTCTTGAGGAAAACCTGCCACTGGCCTTGAAAGCGGCAGGCTGATCACTCTGCCGCGAGATCGGGCTTGGCGGGGCCAAGGGCGGGCGCGTTCCCGGGCGTTGGTATTTCGGCCGGTCCCAGGCGCTTGGTGGCCGGTAGGGGCTCTTGCAACAGCAACCGCGATGCCGACTGCGTCTCTGCCCCATGGGCCAGCGCGCGCCGGAAGACGAGCACATTCTGGAAGGTCGTCTTTGTCCCGGTGAAGCCCACACGTTCCTCACACGGCAGCGAGTCGGCGCGGACATAATCCCAGCCTTCCGCGCCAAGCTGGTTCATCAGACTGGTCAGCGCATAGGCAAAGCGGTCTTCGGTGGTCTTGACACCCCTGGCCTTCTCGCCTCGCTTGGGGGCTGGAATGACTTTGTATTCAAAGCGTTGCATCGGGTTTCTCCCGTGATGTCCGGACGCAGACATAGGATATTCCGAACCGTCGCGCAAATCACTGCGGCGTTTTCCGGCTGAACCGCGCCTGTTGGGCAACAGCGGGGGCCAAATTTTTTCGAAGGAATTTACAAGAGTTTTCGAAAACTCTTGGCCTTGCCCCGGCCTTACAGCCCCAGCTTGGCCGCCACGAGGGCATTGACCGTGGCCGGGTTCGCCTTGCCGCCGGTTGCTTTCAGCACCTGCCCGGTGAACCAGCCCGCCAGCTTGGCGTTGACCTTGGCCTTTTCGACCTGCTCGGGGTTCGCTGCGATCAATGCATCCAGCGCTGCCTCGATCTCGCCGGTATCGGTGACTTGCTGCATCCCGCGCGCCTTCGCCACTTCGGCCGGGTTGCCGCCTTCGGTATAGATGATCTCGAACAGGTCCTTGGCCATCTTGCCGCTGATCGTTCCCGCAGCAATCAGGTCAATGATCCCGCCCAGTTGCGCGGCCGAAACCGGGCTTGCGGTGATGTCGTGGCCTTCCTTCTTCAAGCGCCCGAACAGTTCGTTGATGACCCAGTTCGCGACCATCTTCCCGTCGCGGCCCTTGGCGACGTAGTCGAAATACCGGCCGCTATCAAGTTCGGCGGTCAGGACGTTCGCGTCATAGTCGGTCAGGCCGTAGTCGGCCATGAAGCGAGCCTTCTTGGCGTCGGGCAGTTCCGGCATGCCGAGGCGGATGTCGTCGACCCAGGCTTGTTCGATTTCCAGCGGCAGAAGGTCGGGGTCGGGGAAGTAGCGGTAATCGTGCGCCTCTTCCTTGGACCGCATCGAGCGCGTCTCGTTCTTGTCGGGATCGTAAAGCCGGGTTTCCTGCACGATGCTGCCGCCGTCTTCCAGAATGGCGATCTGGCGGCGGGCCTCATAGTCGATGGCCAACTGGATGAACCGCATCGAGTTCATGTTCTTGATTTCGCAGCGCGTGCCGAGGTGGGCAAAATCCTGCGTGGCCTGGTATTTCTCGTACTGGCCCGGGCGGCAAACGCTGACGTTGACGTCAGCCCGCAGGTTGCCGTTCTGCATGTTGCCGTCGCAGGTGCCAAGATAGCGCAGGATCTGACGCAGCTTGGCCACATAGGCTGCGGCTTCCTCGGGTCCGCGAATGTCGGGGCGGCTGACTATCTCCATCAGCGCCACTCCCGTCCGGTTGAAGTCGACGAAGCTGAGGGTCGGGTCCATGTCGTGGATGGATTTCCCGGCGTCCTGTTCCAGGTGGATACGCTCGATCCGGACCAGACGGGCCACACCGGGGGACATCTCCACCAGCACTTCGCCCTCACCCACGATGGGGTGGTAGAGCTGGCTGATCTGATAGCCCTGCGGCAGGTCGGGGTAGAAATAGTTCTTCCGGTCGAAGGCCGAGACCAGTTTGATCTGGGCTTTCAGGCCAAGCCCGGTGCGGACCGCCTGTTCGATGCAGAATTCGTTGATGACCGGCAGCATCCCCGGCATCGCGGCATCGACGAAGGCGACGTTGGAGTTCGGCTCGGCCCCGAAGGTGGTCGAGGCGCCAGAGAAGAGCTTGGCGTTCGACGACACCTGGGCGTGGATTTCCATCCCAATGACCAGTTCCCAGTCGTGCTTGGCCCCGGCGATCACCTTGGGAGCTGGCGCGGTGTAGGTCAGGTCAAGCATGGAAGCCTCCGGTGGTCCTTGGGGCGGGTTTAGGCCGCAAGGACCGTCAGGGCAAGAGGTCAGGTCCGGCGGACCAGCGTGCCAAGCCCTTCGCCGCGCCGCACGATCCGCGCGCCGCGTTTCAGGGCGGGGCCGAAGACCTCGGCCATGGCAAAGGCCAGGCTTTCGGTGCCGCTGGTCCAGCAATCCATCTGAATCTCGCGCAGGCGGTTCCAAAGCACATCCGACAGCGCCGCGCGGACCTTGGTCAGTTGCCAGGCAGCCGACGGTCCTTCCTTGCGGAAGTCCATCGCAAGGCGCGACAGAAGCTCGGCCGAGATGTTGGCGCGGTTCTGGCAGCCCGTCGCGGACTGATAGTCGGCGATGGCCTCGCAGAAGTAGGCAAGATCGATGGTCGGGGCGAGATCGCCCAGCGTCTCGACGGCGGCGATGTGATAGACGGCATAGGCGGCCTTGCCGGTCACGCCCTCGGTCATCCGGACGGCACGGCGGGCTTCCTTTTCGAAGGTGGTCAGCGAGCCATACCAGTCGGGGAGCATGTTGACAGCGTGGGCGGCATGGGCGGTCGCATCTTCGGGGTCGAGGTCGACCCAGTCCTGATACCATTCGCGGCAGACCGAGCCCGCATCCTCGATCCCGGCAAGAAGACCATAGCGCGTGGCGGCCAGAAGGGGCGACATCTCCTCGATCGGGTCGAAGAGGGTGACCAGCGTTTCGGCCCGGTCGAAATGGACAGCGCCCTCGGACCAGACTTCGCGGGAAAGCTGCCCCTGTGGTGCTGCCTTGCGGCGGGCGGTGGCATAGTCGATGTGACCCTGGGCCACGACCTGAGCGGCGCAGTAGTCTTCGGGATTGCGGTCATAAAGGCCTTCAAGCTTTTCAAGCTCGGCCACGGCGGCAGTCCAGTCCTGGCGCGAGATCGCAGCCGTCAGGTCAGCGCGCATCCCCCGGCTGATCAGCGGTGCCACACGGTGCCCGCCAGAGGCCATGACGCGTTCCTGATCGGTGTAGCGGAGCGCATCCAGAAGATCAGCCCATTCCCCGGCAGCCGCCATCGCGGCGTGGTCGTCGCGGATGCACTGCCATTCGGTCTTTTCGGCCCCCATCCGCAGGACCGGCGCATCGACGCGCGCAAGCACCTGATCGGCGGTCATGCCGTCAGGAAGGGCAGCGCCAGAGCCGGCCCGGCCACGCAGCGAAAAGGCATCTTCCTGCTGACTGCGACCCGAACGGGTTTTCACATGCATAAGTGATGGTGTAACCAGCATCGCAACGCCCCCTGGGCGGAATTCGTCCTCCGCTGGTTGAACAGTGACTTCGGATCAGGGCGAAAAAAGGGAAATGCAGTGATTTTCGGGTGACGTCGCCATGCTGACACGCGTGATTCTGGGAACGATTGCAGCGGCTTCGCTGGTGGCTTGCGTCAAGACCAAGGCACCAGAGCCGGTGGCCTTCGTCGCCCCGCCGATGCAGTGGGACCACCACCCGGAGGGTCCGGTCTGGACCGAATCGACCCTGGTTGCGCTGTCGACCAAGGATCAGCTCTTGTCCGAACGGGTGCCTGCGGACATCGAAACCTGGTGTCCGGGCTATGTGGACGCTACAGTCGATGAACGTCGGGCCTTCTGGGCGGGGCTTCTGTCGGCGGTCGCGAAATACGAAAGCACTTGGAATCCGGCCGCTTCGGGCGGGGGCGGGCGCTGGATCGGGTTGATGCAGATCGACCCCCGGTCGGCGCAGAATTACGGCTGCGAGGCGACGTCGGTCGTGGCGCTGAAGGATGGCCAATCGAACCTGGAATGCGCGGTCGAAATCATGTCGACGCAAGTGGCCAAGGACGGGCTTGTCGCTGGCGGCGGCAACCGCGGCATCGGGCGCGACTGGGCCCCCTTGCGGTCGAACGAAAAGCGGTCGGCCATGGCGACCTGGACCAGCCAGCAGCCCTATTGCCAGGCGGACAGGCTTTAACTGACCCGGAACAGCCGGGCAATGTCCTCAAGCGCCTCGCTTTGGCGGGCAGAGAGTGACCCGTCGCGACCAGCGGCGGCCACATCCTTCAGCACCGACATAAGCGGCTGAAATCCCTGCATTCCGCGCATCTTGTGCAAGCGGCGGGTCAACCGTTCCAGCCCCTGCTGCGCCCCGCCGCTTTCCGCCACCAGCCAGCGGCCAAGGACTGCGGCCTCTTCCGCCTTGTTCCGGCTTTGGTCGAGATGGCTTTGCAAGCTGGCGATCAGCTTGTCCTGCTGTTCGGCCGTTGGCAGGCCGCCGAGTTCAAGGAACGCCACCCCGGCGCCGGCAATCGCGACATCGGGGTCCTCCAGCGATTCGACCGGATGCAGGTTCAGCTTGCGGCGAAAGCCAAAGCGCTTTGCTGCGGCCAGGACATCCTGGGCCATTCCGGCCAGTTCCTGCGTCGCCTCGGCGGCCATGCGGGCGCGCTGGATCCAGATGTAGGCTCCGATCACGAGGCCAAAAAGAGCGATCAGGTAGGGCAAGGCGTAACTCCGAACGAACAATACACGTTGGGAGGGCATTATCGGGGTAGTTGCGTCAACAGTGTGGCAAAATCAGCCCGCTGCCAGCATCCGCTCCACCATCTCGCGCAGGTCACCGGACAGGTCGGGGGCGGCGAGGATGCGCTCCAGTTCCGCCTTCGCCCGCTTGCGCCGCCCGGCGTCATAGCGCGGCCAGGTCTCGAACGCGGTCGAGACGCGGGCGGCGGTCTGCGGGTTCAGGGGATCAAGCTTCAGGAGCCAATCTGCGACGACACGGTAGCCCGCGCCCGAACTGTGGTGAAAGCCCGCATGATTGGCCGAAAGCGCACCGATCACCGTGCGGAAGCGGTTGGGGTTCTTCCAGTCAAAGCCGGGTGTCTCGATCAGCTTTGAGGCCATCCCGGCCGCGTCGCCGGGTTCGGCTGCGGCGATCTGCATCGCATACCACTTGTCCATCACATTGGCATCGCGGCCCCAGCGCGCGGCAAAGCTGACCAACTCGCCCTGGCCCTGATGGATGTCGAGAAGGGCTGCCAGCGCGCCGATTTCCTCGGTCATGCTGCGGGCGCGGGCGTAGGCAGAGGCGGCCAGCTTGCCGCCGTCGCGGCGGGTCAGAAGCCCGAGGGCTGCAAGCTTCAACGCCCGCCTGCCCGCCTGCGCGGCCGAGGGAGAGAAGGGTGCGTTGTCGTCCAGGTCCTTGTAAAGCCGCAGCAATCCCTCACCCAGCCGGATCGATAGCGCGCCCGCCATCTCGCGCCGGGCGGCGTGGATCTTGGCGGGATCGGGGATGCGACCCATGGCGTGGATGGTCTGGGCGATGTCGTCTTCCCCCGGCAAGCGCAAGCACAGCGCGCGGAAGGCGGGGTCTAGCGTTTCGTCAAAAGTCACCGCCGCGAGGGCGTCCAGCCAGTCGGAACTGACGCTTGCGCCCTTCAGCACGATGTCGGCGACCACTTCCTTGGCCAGCGTGCGCCCGGCCTCCCACTTGTTGAAGGGGTCGGTGTCATGCGCCAACAGGAATGCGCGTTCGGTGGCCGGGGCCTTGCGGTCCAGGACCACTGGGGCGGAAAAGCCGCGCAGGATCGAGGGGATGGGCCGGGCGGCAAGGCCGTCAAAGCGGAAGGACTGCTTGGCGCGCGTCATCTCCAGCATGATTGTCGGGACGACCTCGTCGCCGTTGGGGTTCAGCAGGCCGACCTTGATCGGGATCACCTTCGGCTGCTTTTCCGGCTGCCCGGGGGTCGGCGGGTTGGTTTGGGCAAAAGTCAGGGTGTAGACGCCGTTTTCCCAGTGGTCGGTGACCTTCAGGCGGGGCGTTCCGGCTTCGGAATACCAGAGCTTGAACTGGGACAGGTCGCGGTCGGTCGCATCCTCGAAGACGCGCAGCCAATCCTCGATCGTGGCGGCATCGCCATCGTGGCGGTCGAAGTAGAGGTCAAGCGCGCGCTTGTAGCCGCCCTCGCCCACCAGGGATTTGAGCATCCCGATGACCTCGGCGCCCTTTTCGTAGACGGTCGCGGTGTAGAAGTTGTTGATCTCGATGAAACTTTCGGGGCGCACCTGATGGGCAAGCGGCCCCGCGTCTTCGCGGAACTGGCGGCCGCGGAGCGTTGCAACATCCTCGATCCGGCGCACGGCGGCAGAGCGCATGTCGCCGGAAAACTGGTGGTCGCGGTAGACGGTCAGGCCCTCTTTCAGGCACAGCTGGAACCAGTCGCGGCAGGTGATCCGGTTGCCGGTCCAGTTGTGGAAATACTCATGCGCGATGATCGCCTCGATCCGGGTGTAGTCGTCGTCGGTGGCGGTTTCGGGCGAGGCCAGGACGTAGCGGGAGTTGAAGATGTTCAGCCCCTTGTTCTCCATCGCGCCCATGTTGAAGTCGTCGACGGCGACGATGTTGAAGACATCAAGGTCGTATTCCCGGACGTAGACCTGTTCATCCCAGCGCATCGACCGGATCAGGCTGTCCATCGCATAGGCGCAGCGGTCCTCATCCCCCGGGCGGACCCAGATGTTGAGGTCGACGGGGCGGCCCGAGGCGGTGGTGAACTTGGCCGAATGGGCGCGAAGGTCACCAGCGACAAGGGCGAAAAGATAGGCGGGTTTGGGCCAGGGGTCGTCCCATTCGGACCAGCCCGGCCCCTGCCCCGTCAGGTTGCCGTTCGACAGAAGGACGGGCAAGTCGGCCTCAACCCGCACTTTGAAGCGGCTCATCACGTCAGGACGGTCGGGATAGTAGGTGATCTTGCGGAAGCCCTCGGCCTCGCACTGGGTGCAATACATGCCGTTCGACATGTAAAGCCCTTCCAGCGCCGTGTTTCCCTCGGGAGCGATCTCGACCTCGGTTTCCAGGATGAAAGGGCCGTTGGGGAGTTCATGAGCAGCGATGGTCAGGGACTGGGCGTCGAGGGTCGGCGTGATGGTCTGGCCGTCCAGACGGCAAGAGACAAGCGTCACCCCCTCGCCATCAAGGCGGAGGTGATTGCGGTCCTTGCGTAGCGGGTTCGCGCGGAGGTTCAGCCGGGCCAGGACGCGCGTCGCCGTTGGGTGCAGGCGGAACGTCAGGTCCACGCGGTCGATGACATGGCTGTAGGGTTGGTAGTCGGCCAGATAAACGGTCGTCTGCTCGGTCATCGGTAACTCCTTTGTAACGAAGCTACGGCGAATGCCCCGCAACGCAAGGGGGAAGGCCAGTAACAGTCTTTTGCCGCTTTACGAATCTGCGCGACGGCACCATCTATGTTCCATGAATGTTCTCATCTGGTTCAAGCGCGACCTGCGTGTCAATGACCACCCTGCCCTAACGCTGGCTGCGGGACTGGGGACGGTGCTGCCGGTTTATGTGGTGGAGCCGGAGTTGTGGTCGCAGCCCGATGCCTCGGCCCGGCAGTGGGAGGTGGTGGCCGAATCGCTGGCCAACCTGCGGGAACAGTTGGCCGGGATTGGCGCGCCCTTGGTGGTGCGGGTCGGTGATGCGGTGACGGTGCTGGCGGGGCTGTGCAAGCGGCATAGCATCGGACGGATCGTCAGCCATGAAGAGACGGGGAACCTGTGGACCTACGCGC
>JBGSVS010000268.1:0-1827 GCA_041752895.1 Tabrizicola sp. | reverse complement strand
ACGAAGGCCTTTTTCCAAAGCCGCCAGGGCGGCGCGCAACAGACGGTCCTGATCCAAAGTATCCTGATCGCCGCCACGCAGCTTTTTGCCCAAGGCCAGCAGACGGCGTTCGATGCTTTCCATATCGGCCAGCATCAATTCGGTCTCGATCGTCTCGGCATCGGCGACCGGGTCAATCCGGCCTTCAACATGGGTGATGTCGCCGTCTTCAAAACAGCGCAGCACATGGGCGATGGCGTCGCATTCGCGGATATTGGCAAGGAACTGGTTGCCCAGACCCTCGCCCTTACTTGCGCCGCGCACCAGACCGGCGATATCGACAAAGGTCATCCGCGTCGGGATGATCTGCTTTGACCCGGCAATCGCGGCCAGCTTGTCCAGCCGCGCATCCGGCACCGACACTTCGCCCACGTTGGGTTCGATGGTGCAGAACGGAAAGTTTGCCGCCTGCGCCGCCGCCGTCCGGGTCAGCGCGTTGAAGAGGGTGGACTTGCCCACGTTCGGCAGCCCGACGATGCCCATCCTGAAACCCATGCGACCCTCCATTGGCGACAGGGGGCCTTCTACGGGGGCGGGACCCAAGGATCAAGCGGCCCCCATTGATTTCCCCCATGCCCACATGGCAGATGGGTCGGACCACAAGGGGGACCGGCATGACACGGATCGACGACACTTTCGCCCGCCTGCGCGCGCAGGGGAAAAAGGCCTTCGTCGCTTACATCATGGGCGGCGACCCGGACGAGGCGACCAGCCTTGCCGTCATGCAGGGCCTTCCCGCCGCCGGGGTGGACGTGATCGAGTTGGGGATGCCCTTCACCGACCCGATGGCCGACGGCCCGACGATCCAGGCAGCCGGGCAGCGCGCGCTGGAAGGCGGGATGACGATGGACAAGGTCCTGGCCATGGTCCGCGCCTTCCGCACGGGCGACAAGACCACGCCCATCGTCCTCATGGGCTATTACAATCCGATCTATTCGCGCGGGGTCGACCGGTTCCTGTCGGACGCGACCGAGGCCGGGATCGACGGGCTAATCGTCGTCGATCTGCCTCCTGAAGAAGACGACGAGCTGTGCATCCCGGCGCAGAAGGCGGGCCTGAACTTCATCCGTCTTGCCACCCCCACAACGGACGCCAAGCGCCTTCCCAAGGTGCTGCAGAATACCAGCGGATTTGTCTACTACGTCTCGGTCACTGGAATCACCGGGGCCGCCGCAGCGGTGGCGACCGATGTCGCCCCCGAGGTCGCCCGGATCAAGCGATCCACCGATCTGCCGATCATCGTCGGCTTCGGCATCAACACTCCCGAGCAGGCGAAAGCGATCGCCAGCGTCGCGGATGGCTGCGTCGTGGGGTCCGCCATCGTCAAGGACATCGGCGCGGGTGTCCCCGTGGCCGAGGTGCTGGCCCGCGTCAAGGCGCTGTCCGATGGGGCGCATTCCGCCTGAACCGGGCGTCTGGCGGCATAGGCCAGGCTTAGCCTCTGCGGGGGGCCGTCGGGCAGTTTCCAGCACTGGATGTCGGTACATCCGGCATGGGTCAGGGCCTGGCGGATCTCCTCCTCGCGAAAGCGGCGGTGGCGCCAGCCCAGCCACACGAGGTGGCTGCACCAGTGCGGACGACTGACCGCAAGGATCAACAGCCCCCCAGGTTTCAGAAGCCCCCTCATCCGGGCAAGGGCCGTCTCCGGGTCGGGCAGATGTTCCAGAAGATGCGCCGCGATGACGATGTCCTGACTGCCCTCTGGCAAGGTCAGACCCGCGATGTCGCCGACGATCATCCGGGCGCGCCCTGACCCAAGCCGCGCCTCGGCGGCCCGCAGCATCGCGG
>JBGSVS010000267.1:0-9074 GCA_041752895.1 Tabrizicola sp. | reverse complement strand
GCGGCCGCCCTCGCCCTTCAGGAACCGGACCGAAGCCGCCGCCCCCGCTGCCACTGCGGGCGGCAGCGAGGTCGTGAAGATGAACCCCGGCGCGTAGGACCGCACCGCATCCACCATCCGGGCCGAAGCCGCGACGTAGCCGCCGAAGACGCCATAAGCCTTGGCGAGCGTGCCATTGATGATGTCTATCCGGTGCATCTGACCGTCGCGTTCCGCCACCCCTGCCCCGCGCGGGCCATACATGCCGACCGCGTGAACTTCGTCGATGTAGGTCAGCGCGCCGAACTCTTCTGCCAGGTCGCAGATTTCGCGGATCGGCCCGAAGTCGCCGTCCATCGAATAGATCGATTCGAAGGCGATCAGCTTCGGCGCTGCCGGGTCATCCTGGGCCAGCAGCTCTCGCAGGTGGGCCACGTCGTTGTGCCGGAAGATCCGCTTTTCGCCCCCGCCGCGCCGCACGCCTTCGATCATCGAGGCATGGTTCAAAGCGTCGGAATAGATGATGAGACCGGGGAAGATCACCCGCAGCGTTGACAGCGTCGCATCATTGGCGATGTAGGCCGAGGTGAAGACGAGCGCCGCCTCTTTCCCGTGCAGATCGGCCAGTTCCGCCTCAAGCTGCTTGTGCCAGACCGTCGTGCCGGAGATGTTACGCGTGCCGCCCGACCCCGCGCCGGTGGCGTCCAGCGCCTCATGCATCGCGCCAAGGACATCGGGGTGCTGCCCCATGCCAAGGTAGTCGTTGCCGCACCAGACGGTGATGTCCTTCTGGCTGCCGTCGGGCCTTGTCCAGACTGCATGGGGGTATTGCCCCTGCGCCCGGGCGATGTCGATGAAGGTCCGATAGCGCCCTTCGTCGTGCAGGCGTTGCAGGCTGGCGTCGAGAGCGGCGTCGTATCTGGTCATCGGTCTTGGTCCCTTTTGCGGCGGTTCTGCCTGAACCCCCGCGTGGTGCCTTGATTTCGGTCAATTGTCGCTTACGGCCAAGGGGGCGAATTGTCACCCCCAGCTTCAGAAGAATGTCCTTAACAATGCGGTCATCCTATCCGATCCCGCCCCCTATGGACAGCGCGAACCGGCCTGATAGGCTTCCGGAAAACCTGACCCGAGAAAGCGCAATGACCCCCGATCCGACCCTGGACGCCGTCCTGAACCGCATCGACGAAACCCTGCCGCAGTCGCTTGACCGGTTGATGACGCTGCTGCGCATCCCCTCGATCTCGACCGATCCGGCCTACAAGGCCGACTGCACCCATGCGGCCGACCATCTGGCCGCCGATCTGGCCAGCCTTGGTTTCACCGCCCGCGCCGCGCAGACGCCTGGGCATCCGATGGTCGTGGCCCATGGCGGCGAGGGGACGCGTCACATCCTCTTCTACGGGCACTACGACGTGCAACCCGTTGACCCGCTTGAGCTTTGGGACCGCCCGCCCTTCGACCCCGAACTGCAGGACACCCCCAAGGGCAAGGTCATCCGCGCCCGGGGGGCCTCGGACGACAAGGGCCAGCTGATGACCTTCGTTGAAGCCTGCCGCGCCTGGAAGCATGTCCACGGCACCCTGCCCGGCAAGCTTACGATCTTCCTTGAGGGCGAGGAAGAATCAGGCTCCCCCTCCCTCGTCCCCTTCCTTGAGGCGAACCGGGATGAACTGACCTGCGACCTAGCGCTCATCTGCGACACCGGGCTGTTCGAAGCGGCGACCCCGGCGATCACCACCATGCTGCGCGGCCTTGCCAAGGCCGAGTTCACCATCCGCGCCGCGTCCCGCGATCTCCATTCCGGAATGTACGGCGGACTTGCGCAAAATCCGCTGCACCTGATGTCGCGGCTTCTGGCGGGCCTGCACGATGCGCAAGGCCGCGTGCAAGTGCCGGGCTTTTACGACGACGTCGATGAACTCCCCGACACGCTTCGCCAGCAGTGGCAGGCGCTGGCCTTCGACCATGCGGGCTACCTGGGTGACGTGGGCCTGTCGGTCCCGGCAGGCGAACAGGACCGCACGCCCCTGGAAAAGATCTGGTCGCGCCCGACCGCCGAGGTGAACGGCATGTGTGGCGGCTACAATGGAGCCGGGTTCAAGACCGTGCTGCCGGGCGAAGCCCATGCGAAGGTGTCGTTCCGCCTGGTGTCCCGCCAGGACCCGGAAAAGATCATCGCCGCGTTCAAGACATGGGCCGAAGCCCAGATGCCGTCAGACTGCGAGATCGTGTGGCACGGCGGCAGCGACGGCGCGCCCGCCAGCGTCATGGAAATCTCCGACCCCGCTTTTGAGGCCGCCCGAAGCGCGCTCACCGAAGAATGGGGTCGCCCCGCCGCTTTTGTGGGGGCTGGGGGCTCGATCCCTGTCGCGGGCTATTTCAAGTCGATCCTTGGCATGGACGCGATGCTGATCGGCTTTGGCCGCGACGACGACCAGATCCATTCCCCGAACGAGAAGTATGATCTGGAGTCGTTCCACAAGGGCATCCGAAGCTGGGCGCGCATCCTGGCCCGCATCGCGTGATGTCAGTTTCGCCCGAAGTTGAGCTTCGTGACGCAACCCACAGTGATGAAACGGCTTTCCGGTCGCTGTGGAGCGAATATCTCGCCTTCTACAAGGTTGATCTTGCGCCGGAAGTGACCGCCGCCACCTGGGTGCGGCTGATGGACCCCGCGTCACCGGTGAAAGCGCGGCTGGCGGTCCTGGACGACACAGTCCAGGGCTTTGCCATTCGCCTGCACCATCCGTCAACCTGGGTGGCGACCGAGGATTGCTACCTGGAAGACCTCTACGTCGCGGATGCGGCCCGGGGTCAGGGCCTTGGCCGCGCATTGATCGACGATCTGATTACTCTTGCCCGGGCGAAAGGTTGCGCCCGTCTTTACTGGCACACCAATGAAGGCAACACCCGCGCTCGGGCGCTCTATGACCAGTATGTCGCCTCGGACGGCCATATTCGGTATCGGATGACGCTGTAGCCCGGGCATCAGCCCGGCGCCTTACCCGCGCTGCACGGCCATCCGCACCAGCTTGGCTGCCAGCAGAACAAACGGGGCCGCATGCATCAGAAAGTCGAAGATATCCACCGGCTTCACCAGATCGCCCGCCGCCAGCATTTTCAGCTTTTCCCAGATATGCGGCTCAGGGACAAAGGGGGCGAGCCCCAGGGTCAACGCGGCGATCACCAGAATTGAAAGCGGTATCTGATCCAGAACGGCCATTCAGGGCTCCATCGGCCGGGGGCATTCCCGACGTATCGGCCCCCTCCCTACTGCAGCCCAGGCCCGATGGGCATGCGACCCCTTGGCCGAAGCAGCATTACCGGGAGAGGAAGGAAACTGGCGCGGTGGACGGGGCTCGAACCCGCGACCCCCGGCGTGACAGGCCGGTACTCTAACCAACTGAGCTACCACCGCGCGCTGAGGGGCCAGATAAGGGGTTGGGTGGGGGGCGTCAAGCGGGAAACGGCGGGGTAAAGACCCTTGCCCCTGCAGGCGGCCTGCAACGCCCCAGGCTGAGCGCGCCCGACGATTGCTCACCCTTGCCAGTCGGCGGGCCGACGCTCACATTGGTGCCGCCTTGGTAAGGGTGCGCAGAGATGGCAGAGTTCTCGAAAAGGCAACAGGACGCCGCCTACCGCGCCGCGGAACACGCGATCGAGGAGGCTCGGGCCGAAGCGGCGACTGAGCTGAACCTGAGCGCCGTTAGGGCCAACCGATCCGGTTCAGGCCCTCGCGTCGTCAAGACCGACTTCGCCGCTCTGACCCGCTTGCCTGATCAAATCTCCAGCCTTACCAGCCTGCAAACCCTCCGACTCGACGATACCCGGGTCAGCGACCTTGCCCCCCTCGCCGCGTTGACCAGCTTGCAAATTCTCCACCTAAACCAAACCCAAGTCAGCGACCTTGCGCCCCTCGCCGCCCTGACCGGATTGATAGTGCTCACGCTAAGGGAAACCCAAGTCAGCGACATTGGCCCCCTCTCCGAACTGACCAGATTGCAACTGCTAACCTTAGACGGCAGCCAGGTCAGCCACATTGCCCCCCTCGCCGCGCTAACTGGCCTGGAACGCCTATCGCTAACAGATACCCAGATTAGTGATCTTGCCCCCATCGCCGCCCTGACCGGGTTGCAAAACCTAACCCTGTCGAACTGCCCGGTGCGCGACTTGCGCCCACTACTGGACCTAACAAAGCTAGGTACCGAGGGCTTTCCGGGCCTTGCCTTCGCCGATACCCCCGCCACCCGCGCCGACCCTGCGCTGCACAACCTTTCGCAAATCAATGACCATGAGGAACGCGCCGAGAAAACCCGGGCCTATCTCGCCACCCTGCCGCCCTGGCCCGAACCGCTTGACGGTCCCGCTGCCATTGATCCACCGGATCAGGACCCAGGCCTGCCGCTGGTTTGGGGACCCGATGGTTTTGCTTTCCTTGCCGCAAAGGTCGACACTGACCCGGTGACCGAGGATGCCCTTGAAGACCTGCGCAGTCTTCTGGACGACCTGCGGCGTAAGGGGAACCGGCATGACGACCTGTTCCGGCTGGCAGGCGAAATGCAGGATCGCTCGGCGGGACCAATTGCCGATCTGAACTTGGTTCGACTGCACTTGAGCTATCAGAAGCTTCGTCGGCTTTATCAGGGGCGGGAAGCGCGGACCGAGGGGTTCGACGACGAAACCGTCTCTGTGCTTGGGGCTGTTCTGGAAATTGTGCCGGGCGTGACAATGGCCGACTCCGGCGTCAAGCTGCTGATCGAACGCCAGGAGGCGGACCGCACCCGTCCCTCCGCCCCGGACGTTGCGGCCGCAGAGGATGCTGTTCTAGCCGCAGTTCATGCAGACGACGCGCCCTTTGCGCCCGAGGTCAAAGACATCGCCGGCGCAATTCGGCAGCCCGGTTTTGACGACCGGCTTGCCGCGACGCGGGGCATCCTGTCCCGAAATGCGGCGGTTGTCGTGCTAAAGTATTTGGGCAACGTGACCGTCGCTGGGATAATCGGAAACTATGCCTATACCCATATGCCGGAAATCTTGGCCCTTGCCCGCACAATGGGCGACGACGCATTCACCTGGGCGCAGATGGTCTTTGCAAGCTTTAAGGTCGAGTATGAGGCTAGCGTCGGTATTCTTCGTGAAACGGTGGCCTCTGGTGCCATCCGTCCAAAAAGGAAGCCGCCGAAAGACGTTAATGAACCCTAAACGTCCACGCTCAAGAACTTGATTCCAAAGCGAAATCCAGAAATGTCCACCGTGGACACTTTCGGTGATCAAAGGGAAAAGCTGGCGCGGTGGACGGGGCTCGAACCCGCGACCCCCGGCGTGACAGGCCGGTACTCTAACCAACTGAGCTACCACCGCGCGCTTTTTCGGCCACCCCTTGCGGCGCGGCGTGGGGCGGGTCATAGGCCAGTCAGACAGTGCCGTCAAGCCACGCGCCGGGACTTTCCGATCCCGAAAATTGACACGGAAACATCAGGCCTATATCGCCCTTCTGCAGCAAGGAGTCCGACATGGCCACAACAGATCCGGTCGTTGATGAGTTGCTTGCCCGTATCGGCGAGGGGGTGACGCGCCTGGCTCTTGGCGGCGCGGGACGGCTGGCTCCAGTCTTTCTTCTGACGACGGTTGCTCTGGTCCTGGTGATCTGGCTCGTCCGCCGACCGGGGACCGGATTTTTCCGGTGGGCTTTCCCGAAAGAGATCTGGTTTCACCCGTCACACTGGGTGGATGTGAAGGTCTTCCTGTTCGGGCGCCTGCTGTCGGTTCTTGCGGGGCTCCTCTGGATCGGCAGTTCCTCGGGAATCGGCGCGCGAATCTCGGCGGCGATCGGCGAGGGAACCGGAGCAACCGGGGATGCGCCCTCGGCCTGGAGCCCGCTGGCTGTCGCGATCATCACCCTTCTGGTTGCGGATTTCGGTGTCTACTGGTTTCACCGCATCAGCCACGAATGGCCGGTCCTGTGGCCCTTCCACGCGACCCACCATTCAGCCGAAGTGATGACGCCCATCACCGTCTACCGCAAGCATCCGGTCTATGACCTTTTGTCGGGGTTGTTCGGCGGGCTGGTGATCGGAGCGGTCATGGGCCTGGCTTTGGGTATCACCGTGGGCGCGGTCCCGATTGCGACGTTGGGCGGGATCAACGCGGCCTATTACCTGTTCAATGTCGCGGGGGCGAACCTGCGTCACAGCCATGTCTGGTTCAGTTTCGGCCCGGTGCTGGAGCATGTCTTCATCTCTCCGGCCCAGCATCAGGTGCATCACAGCATCGACCCCCGTCATCACAACCGGAACTACGGCGAAGCGCTTGCGATCTGGGACTGGATGTTCGGGACGCTGTACGTTCCCGAAAAGCAGGAACAGCTGCGCTTCGGCCTTGGCGACGGCCAGGGCAACATGGTGGCCCAGCCGCATGCGACGCTTGGGCGCTTTCTGGTCGAACCCTTCCGGTCCAGTGGCAAGGCGATCCGGCGCAAGGTCCGCCGCAGCGAACGTCCGGCTGCTATTGGGCGGGAGCGGGAATAAATTCGGACGCGTCATCAGGCGGCAATCGGAAGCGGCCATGCTGCCAGTCTCCGGCCCGCCAGGCCTCCTTCGCGGCGTCGATCTTTGCGCGCGAGGACGCGACGAAGTTCCACCAGATGAAGCGGGGGCCGTCCATCGTGGCACCGCCGAGCAGCATCAGCCGGGCACCTTGCGGGCCAGCCTTGACCGACACCCGGTCGCCAGGGCGGAAGACAAGCATGCGGCCCGCCTCGAAGACCTGCCCCGCAGAGGTGACCTCGCCGTCGAGGATGTAGACCCCCCGGTCCTCGTGGTCGTCGGGGAGGGGGATCGAGGCGCCGGGCTGCAGGCGGGCGTCGGCGTAGAAGACCTCGGACGGCATGTCTAGGCTTACCTTCTGGCCCCAGGCATGGCCGAGGATCAGGCGGACCTCTTTCCCCTCGCCTTCCAGTTCGGGAAGCTGGTCCTTCCCGACATGGACGAACCCCGCCGGATCTTCCTCGCGGTCCTTCGGCAAGGCGAGCCAGGTCTGCAGGCCGAACATCGACAGGGGGGCCTGCCGCGCCGCGCCGTCGGTCCGCTCCGAATGGGTGATCCCCTGCCCCGCCAGCATCCAGTTGACCGCTCCCGGTTCGATCCAGGCATCGGTTCCCAAGGAGTCGCGGTGGTGGAGGCGGCCTTTCAGAAGGTAGGTGACGGTCCCAAGGCCGATGTGGGGGTGGGGGCGGACGTCGATGCCGGTGCCGGTCAGGAACTCGGCCGGGCCCATCTGGTCGAAGAAGATGAAGGGGCCGACCATCTGCCGCTGGGCGGAGGGAAGAGCGCGGCGGACTTCGAAGCCGCCAAGGTCGCGGGCGCGGGGGACGATGACGGTCTCGATCGCGTCGACCTGGGTTCCGATCGGGATCGAGGGGTCGAGAAGCGGGTTCCACATGGCGGGTCTCCTTTGGATGGGAAGGTAGACCCGGGGGGGCGGAATTTCATCCCGTTCTCTCAGCGCGGAGACTGTGCGGCGGTGAACAGGGGGATGTGTCCACGGTGGACAATCGCTGGATGATAATTTGAATCAATGGCTTGGTCGCGGGCGTTAGGGGTTTCTTAACATCTTCCCGGCGGCTATGCAGCAGGCCCCCCACCCCATCCCTCCCCCACGGAGGGGGGGAGGGAGGCGCATTTGGCGGTCGGTGGTCCCGGATGTCAAAAGGCTTGAATTGCACGAACGGCTAATATCGGATGCGAGGAGAGAATCGGCGAGGTGGCGCGTGACGGTCCGGACTGAGTTTCCCGAAGCGATCACCGAGATCGAAGACCTGTCGATCCCGATGCCCGATGGCACAAGGCTTTCTGCACGGGTCTGGATGCCCGTCGATGCCACCACCCGACCCGTCCCGGCCGTCCTCGAATACATCCCCTACCGCAAGCGCGACGGCACCCTGCCCCGCGATGAGCTGATGCATCCTTATGTGGCGGGACATGGCTATGCGTGCGTCCGGGTCGATTTAAGGGGGAACGGCGACTCGGGTGGGCTGATGGAGGACGAATACTCGCCCCAGGAATTGCAGGACGCCTGCGATGTGATCGCCTGGCTGGCGCGGCAGGACTGGTGTTCGGGCAGCGTCGGGATGATGGGGAAAAGCTGGGGCGGGTTCAATTGCCTGCAGACGGCCTTCCTTCAGCCGCCTGCCCTGAAGGCCGTCATCAGCGTCTATTCCACCACTGACCGTTTTGCCGACGACATCCATTTCAAGGGCGGCGCTTTGCTGGGGGAAAACTTCGGCTGGGGTTCGGTGATGCTGAGCTATTCATCCCGCCCTGCCGACCCGCTGCTCCGCAACGGCTGGCGCGACGATTGGCTGAAACGACTGGAGGCGGAGCCATTCCATGCGCCCGGCTGGGCGGCGCATCAGACGCGGGACGCCTATTGGAAGCACGGGTCCATCTGCGAGGACTGGGACCGGGTGACGGTGCCGATTCTGTCCTATGGCGGGTGGAACGACAATTACATGAACACCGTCGCCAAGCTGCTGGAAGGCGCGAAGGGGCCGGTGAAGGGGATCATCGGGCCCTGGGTGCACCAGTATCCGCATACGGCAGTGCCGGGGCCGAAGATCGGCTTTCTGCAACTGGCGGTGCGGTGGTGGGATCGGTGGCTGAAGGGGGTGGAGAACGGGGCAGAGGATGACCCTGCCTTGCGCGCCTACATGCTGCACTCCCAGCCGCCAAACCCGAGTGCGGCGCATCGCGATGGGCATTGGATTGCCGAGGCGGAGTGGCCGACGCCGCGGGTCAGCCGGCGGGTGATGCTGGTGTCGGATGGGGGCCTTGGGGTGGTGGGGCCGCTTCATGCCTCGGTCTCAACGCCGCAGCATCTGGGGATGACGGCGGGCGAGTTCTTTCCGATGGGGCTGAACGCCGAGATGGCCGGGGACCAGCGGGCGGATGACGCACTGTCGGTCTGTTTCGACGCCGCGCCTCTGGCGGAGCCACTGGAATTGCTGGGGGCCGCGAAGCTGTCGTTGCGGCTGGCGTCGGACAAGCCGCTGGCGTTGCTGGTGGCGCGGCTGTGCGATGTGGCGCCGGATGGGTCCT
>JBGSVS010000266.1:0-6054 GCA_041752895.1 Tabrizicola sp. | reverse complement strand
GGGGCCGCCACCGCCACGGGCGACGCCCGGCCGGCGATGGCCACTTGCAGGACCTGCCGCCCGCCAAGATATTGCCGCGCCACCAACCGCCCCGCAACGGCAGCGCTGTCCTGCGGTGTCAGGGACAGGGAAAACCCCTCGGGCCGGATCGCGACCAGCACCGTTTCGCCGTCACTGCGCGACAGGGCCGCGCCATTGACCGGATGCCGCCCAAGCCCCGCAATCTCGGCCACACGATCGGGGCCATGCCCGCTGATCCGGGCGTCGAAGAAGTTCATCGTGCCGACAAAGGCCGCGACCTTGCGGGATTGCGGACGGTCGTAAAGCCCGGCGGGCGTATCGATCTGGATGACCCGGCCCTTGTCCATCACGGCGACGCGGTCCGACAGGGTCAGCGCCTCTTCCTGGTCATGGGTCACAAGGACAAAGGTGATGCCAAGCTGCCGTTGCAGGCTGCGCAGTTCCAGCTGCATCTGTTCGCGCAACTGCCGGTCCAGCGCGCCCAGCGGCTCGTCCAGAAGCAGCACCTTCGGCTTCAGGATCAGCGCGCGCGCCAGTGCCACACGCTGCATCTGGCCGCCCGACAGCTGGTTCGCCCGCCGGTCGCCGTAGCCGGGCAGGGCGATCATCTCAAGCATCTCGTCAACCATCCGGGACTGGTCTGCCTTCGGGGTGCCAAGCTTGTGCAGGCCATAGGCGATGTTGTCGCGCACGTTCAGGTGCGGAAAGATCGCGTAGTTCTGGAAGACCATGTTCACGGGGCGCAGATGCGGCGGAAACTCCTGCATTTCCTGCCCGTCGATCAGGATCGTGCCCGACGACACGCCTTCGAACCCAGCGATCATCCGCAAAAGCGTGGTCTTGCCCGAACCCGAGGCGCCAAGGATCGAAAAGAACTCGCCCGCGCGGATGTCGATCGAGACGTCCTCGACCGCCACGAACCGGCCGAAAGCCTTGCTGACGTTGCGGACCGAGATCATCGTTCCGGCCTTCGCCATGGCAGCGGTGCCATTCAGAACTTCGCCCTGTGCGTTCATCGCCCGTCCCCCGATTGCGGCCGGCCAATACGCATGAGGCGCAGGCTAACGAAGACCAGAGTGAAGCTTGCCAGCAATATCAGCGTCGCCAGCGCTAGAAGCGACGGGAAGTCCTGCGGGAAACGCAACTGGCCCCAGATGTACATCGGAAGCGTGGACTGCGCGCCGCTGAGGAAGAAGGCCATGAAGAACTCGTCAAAGGAAATGGTGAAGGTCATCAGCAGGCAGGCGAGGATGCCTGGCATGTTGCAGGGCAGCGTGACGCGCCAGAACGTGCGCAACGGCGGTTCGCCCAGATCGGCCGAGGCCTCCTCCAGCGACCGGTTGAACCCGATGAACCGGGGCAGAAGCACGCTGATCGCGTAGGGCAGGCAGATCACCATATGCCCGATGGTCACGGTCACCAGCGACAGCTGCACCCCCAACCGGTTCAACAGGGTCAGGATCGCCACGCCCATGATCAGCCCCGGCAGCACCAGCGGCAGCATGATGAAGGCCACGGCCGGGGCCTTGCCCGGCATCCGGTAGCGCGCGATGGCCAGAGCGGCAGGCACCGCGATGACCGTGGACAGCAGGCTGACGAAGACCGCCACCTTGACGCTGTTCCAGAATGCCCGCAGCAACGGCTCGCGCTGGAAGAGGTCCCAGTACCAGTTGAGGGTGAACCCTTCGAGCGGGAATTTTACATAGACGCCCGCGTTGAACGAGAAGACCGGGATGAACAGGATCGGCAGGTAGAGGACCACGGCGAAGATCGCGGCATAGACGGCCAGCACGCGGTTTGGTTGATGAAAGCCGGTGTATCTTGCCATCGCCTACCTCTGGACCAGCTTGTTCAGCGCGACGAAGGCCAGCCCGGCCATCGCGATGGTCAGCATCATCACCACCGCAAGTGCTGCCCCGGCGGGCCAGTTGTTCATCGGGCCGAACATCGATTGCACCAGGTTGCCGATCATCATGCTGTCCGGCCCGCCGACCATGAGAGGCGTGATGTATTCGCCCATCGTCGGCACGAACATCATCACGAAGGCCGCAACGACGCCCGGCAGCGACAAGGGAAAGGTGATCCGCCAGAACCGCCGCGCCGGACCATCGCCAAGGTCGGCCGCCGCTTCCAGATAGGTGCGGTTTATCTTTTCCAGGCTGACATAGATCGGCAGGATCGCAAAGGCCGCCCAGGAATGGGCCAGGACGATGGTCACCGCCGTCTGACTGTAAAGCAGTGCCGCCACCGGCTCGGACACGATCCCGAGCGACATGAGGCCGGTGTTCAGCACGCCTTCGTAGCCAAGCACGACTTTCCAGGCAAAGACCCGCAGAAGGTAGCTGGTCCAGAACGGCAAGGTCAGGACAATCAGCCAAAGCGCCTTGTTGCGGTGGGTGTGAAAGGCCACGAAATAGGCCATCGGATAGACCAGGATGACCGTGAACAGCGTGCAGGTGGATGCGATCACCAGCGTGCGCATGATCAGGATGCGGAACATCGGATTTTCCGCCATGGCGGAATAGTTGCCGATCCCCGAGGTCTGGTCGATGTCATAGCCCGACAGCGACCAGGTGCTCATGACCAGGGTCATTCCGACCGGGAACAGGATCGCCAGTGCCATCAAGACAAGAGCGGGCGCAAGCAGCAGGTGGCCGCGCCAGCCCTCGTTCCGGTGCAGAAAACGCGTCACGGCTCCGGGAAGGGCTGGTGCGCCCGCCCTTGCACCTGTCGCCGTCATGATCGCACCGCCGTGCGCGCAGGACCCGGAGTCATGTCCTAGAACCCAAGCTTGATCTGTTCCCAGGTTGAGGTCATCCGCTGATCCCACTCCGCGGTCTGGGGAATGCCGAAATGTCCTGCCTGCAAGATGTCCATCGGGTTGCGCGACAGGCCAAGATTGGCCAGCTCTTCATCGGTGAACTGGTCGTAGGACTTGCGGTTGGGCCCGCCATAACCCGATCCCCGGATCAGGGCTGCCGACGCCGCCTCGCTGATCAGCGAATCCAGGACGTCATAGGCACTGTCGATGTTCGGCGCATCCTTGTGCAGCATCTGCCCGCAGACCCAGGTCAAGGCACCTTCCTTGGGCTTGGCGAACTTCACCGGAACGCCTTGCGCGCTTAGCGTCACGACCGAGCTGTTCCAGGCCATGATCGCCACGATCTCGCCCGCGGCCAGGGCGGTGTCGCTGGAGGTGGTGTCGTCGGTATACATCCGGATCAGCGGGCGCTGTTCGCGCAGCACTGCCGAGATCTTCTCGAAGGCTTCATCCGTGTGGATCTGGTCATAGGGCACGCCCGCCTTGATCGCTGCGCACCACCAGGCATCGCCCCCGCCCGCAAGCATCCCCAGACGCCCGGCATACTTGGGGTTCCACAGCATGTCCCAGCTTTCCTCCGCGCCTTCCAGATCATAAAGGTCGGTGCGGTAGGCGACCGAGGTCTGGCCCCATTCCCATGGCATCAGCCAGACCTTGTCGTCTTTGCGGTTGTAAGGCACATCCCAAAGGTCGGGCATCACGTCGGCCCAGTTTGACAGTCGCGTGGTGTCGATCGGCTGGAACAGTCCGGTTTCCGACCAGCGCGGCACGTCCGACAGGCAGGGCATCACGATGTCGGCCACAAAGCCGGATTGCAGCTTGTTCAACGCCTCTTCCGCCGAACCGTAGGTGGCAAAGTTCGGCAGCTCACCCCGTTTGGCGACATATTGGTCAAAGTAGTCGGGAACATCGAACCCGCCCCAGGTGAACCAGGTGGCATGATCCTCGGGTGCGGCGAGGGCACGTCGCGGCAGCACCGGCGTCATCACCGTGACGATGCCAAGCGACGCAAGTGAGCGGTTGAAGGCGCGGCGGCTAAGCTTGCCGGTGCGGACGGCGTTAAGCTGGTCGATGACGTCCATTGCTTTGGCTCTCCTTCTGGTGGGTTGGTGGGATGGCGGGGTGATGGGTTCAAGGCAGGCTGAGTCAAAAATGAACGCCGCCGAAACCGACTTCGGCATAGGGCTGGACGGCCGCGCCGTCCGAATGGCGGATACCGCTTGAGACATACTCGGGCACGACGGTGGCGCCGAAGGACAGCGTGATCTCGTTGGATTGGGCAACCGTTCCTGGCAGGACGACGGCCAACAGGCCCGAAAGGACAAGTCTGGTCACGAGGCATCCCCTTGGTGCGGGCACCCCATTCCTGCCGTGGCATTCAGAAATGCCTGCGACCACCGAGGAAGATGAGGAGCTTGCTATTTTGATTGAGCGCTCATTCAACGAAGCCTAGGTTGTCCCTCTGGACCGGTCAAGCGGAATGTCGCGCCAGACCGGGGCTGCGGCTTGATGCTTCTGCAAGGGAGAGTCAGGCGAAAAGTGACTGGGGAGTCCGGCGATGATGACGTCAGCGGCCCATGCGCCATGCCCGCAACGTCATCGCTGCATGACGCGGCCCGCACCCATCGCCGCCCGCATCCGAACCTTGACAGGCTGACCCCGCCGAAGTCCCCCAACCGGTCAGCAACCAACGCGGTCCGGGCGGTGGCTGCAGGCGCTGCGGGACGCGACACTGGGAAACGTATATTCTCCGGTCGATCTTTCGGGAACGGACCCGCTTGTTGTGACCGACGTATCGAAAAGTCCCCGAGATGTGCCGAAAAACCATCCGCCTTTGCCGGTTGCGGACTACCGGGAAGCCAGAAATCTTCAGGAAACGCGCTTGTTTGATTGAGATGGTGGGCGATCCTGGAATCGAACCAGGCATGAGTCGCCTCGGCGGAGTTACAGTCCGCTGCCACACCTTGTAGCATATCGCCCACTGCGGCGTCGTGTAACCGGGGGGGCCAAAGGCGTCAAGGGCGGATCGCGTCCCTCTGCCGGACGTTTTCGGCTTGCATCCACGGTCCCGGCTGCCGCAAGGTCCGGGCCGGATTTTCGGGGGAATTGCAATGGCAACCGGCGGCAAGAAACCGGCCTGGGTGGTCGAAAAGGAACGCGGGCAGAAGGCCGAGGCGCGCGAAACCGTCTGGCTGTTCGGCCTGCACGCGGTGCGCGACGCGCTGGCGAATCCGAACCGCGAAAAGCTGCGGCTGGTGGTCACGAAGAACGCGCTCGACAAGCTTGAGGCGGCGGTTGCGGCCTCGGGCATGGCGCCGGAAGTGGTGGAGCCGCGCAATTTCCGCGTCCCGATCGACGAAGGGTCCGTCCATCAGGGTGCGGCGGTTGAGGTCAAGGCGCTGAACTGGGGCAAGTTCGCCGATGTCTGTGCCGCCGGTGACGGGTTGCCGCTGGTCGTCCTGCTGGACCGCGTCACCGACCCGCACAACGTAGGGGCCATCCTGCGGTCGGCCGAGGTGTTCGGGGCGCGTGCCGTGGTCGCTCCGAAGCACCATTCCGCGCCCGAGACCGGGGCCCTGGCCAAGACCGCAAGCGGCGCCTTGGAACGGCAGCCCTACCTGAAGGTCACGAACCTTTCCGAGGCGATGGTGGAATTGCGCGACATGGGCTTTACCCTGATCGGCCTTGACGGCGAGGCCCCGGTCACGCTGGACGCGGCGGTTGCAGGGGTGAACGGGAGGCTCATCGCACTGGTTCTGGGCGCGGAAGGCCCGGGCCTTCGCGAAAAGACGCGCGAGACTTGCGACGTCATCGCTCGCATCCCCTTTGCCGGTGCGTTCGGGTCGCTTAACGTCTCGAACGCGGCCGCGGTGTCGCTTTATGCGGCGTCCGGGGCGCTGGCGCGGTGATCACGACTCTGCGACAGGTCTTTAACCAGGCATTCAGCTTTCTAAATAGAATTGGAGAGGCACGGGACCGGAACCCCGTACTCTCTTCACTGTCCCTCGTTCCGCGACTTGGCGCCTGAGGTTCCCCCTTGGGCGCCTTTTTCTTAGGGGAGTGGCCATGCCGACCGATACCGATATCCGCGATATCCTGACATCCGTGAAGACCATTGCCCTGGTGGGCTGGTCGCCGAAGCCCGAGCGCCCAAGCCACCGGGTCGCGGCGTACCTCAAGGCGCGGGGGTATCGGGTGATCCCGGTCAATCC
>JBGSVS010000265.1:0-1724 GCA_041752895.1 Tabrizicola sp. | reverse complement strand
CCACCCAGGTTCGCCATCGGCGACCAGCCCGCCCAGCCGCCCGACTGCATGACCTGCAACCCTTCGGGTATGCGCCGCACCACGGCCAGCATCAGCGCCATCACCATGTCGGCCGTGTCTTCCGTCGTGACCCCGGGAGTGTTCGACACCAGGATCCCGCGCTGCCGGGCCGTCGAGACATCGATATGGTCGAACCCCGCGCCATAGTTGGCGATCAGCTTCAGCTTCTCGCCCGCCTGCGCCAGAAGGCCCGCATCAATCGTATCGGTGATCGTCGGGACCAGCACATCCGCACGCCGCATCGCCTCGGCCAACTCGTCGCGCGTCATCGCAACGTCAGGGTCGCGCAGCTCGACGTCGAACAGCTCCTTCATCCGCGTCTCGACCGCCTCGGGCAAGCGTCGCGTCACGACCACAGTCAGGTGGCTGGCAGGCATGGATATCTCCCAAATCTCCGAAGACCGTGGCACTTCCCAATCCGGCGTCCTTGGGGCAAGGTGCAGCCAAGCGGGGCGATGCACAAGACCCAAGGCTGAGCAGTAAGAGTGGCGGTGACGCGATGGCAGCACCCGGTGAGGCAAGTCGATGAAGCGGATTGCAGGGGTCCTGGCGGTTCTGGCCATGCTGTGGGGCGGCACCCTGTCGGCCCAAGAAGCCGTTGCGCCAGAAACTGGTGCGCTTGAATCCGGTGCGCCCGAAACCGATGCTCCGGTCAAGACGGACAAGCCGCCGGAAAAGCAGTGCCAGCCCGATGTCGGTTGCGTGACGAACCTGCCCCTGCCGCGCTTTGTTTCGCTCAAGGGCAGCGAAGGCAACGCCCGGCGCGGGCCGGGCCTGACGCACCGGATCGACTGGGTCTTCACCCGCGCCGGAATGCCGCTGCGCATCACCGCCGAATATGAAAACTGGCGCCGGGTCGAGGATGCCGAAGGTGCCGGGGGCTGGGTGCACTACTCGCTTCTGTCCGGCGTGCGCAGCGTCCTTGTCACCCTCGACATGGCCGAACTGCGCGACACCCCGGACGACAGCGCGCCCGTTATGGCGCAGGCCGAGCTTGGCGTTGTCGGGCGCCTTCTGGAATGCAATCCCGACTGGTGCCGCGTGTCGTTGGACGGCACCCGCGGCTGGGTTCTGAAAACCGCACTCTGGGGCGTGAAGGCCGATGAACTCGTCGAATGATCCGGCATCGCGCAAGACCGCCCTTGCGATCTCGGCCGGCGTCGCCTCGGTCCTTGTCGCTGGCATCCTCGTCGCCCTGAAACTCTGGGCTCTGGCCGAAACGGGGGCCCTGTCCATCGCCGCCTCGCTAGCCGATTCCGCGCTTGACCTCATCATGTCGCTTGGCGCAGCGGTCGCCATCGTCTACGCCGCCCGTCCGGCGGATGAGGACCATGCCTTTGGCCACACTTCGGCCGAAGATCTGGCCGCCCTCGCCCAGTCCGCCTTCATCCTCGTCTCGGCGGGCCTGATCGGCTGGACCGCCATCGCGCGCCTGTCCGCCGACACGCCCCCTCATTTGGCCTCCGAGGGGCGCGGCCTTCTGGTGATGGTCATCTCCATCGTCCTCACGCTGGCGCTTGTCCGGTGGCAGGGCGTCGTCGCCCGGCGCTCGGGCAGCAAGGTCGTGGCCGCCGACCGGCTCCATTACCTTGGCGACCTTTTGCCCAGCCTCGGGGCCATCCTCGCGCTCTGGCTGTCCGGCAGCTACGGCATCGGCTCGGTCG
>JBGSVS010000264.1:0-14600 GCA_041752895.1 Tabrizicola sp. | reverse complement strand
GTCGTTCACCTTGATGATCGTGAAACTGATATTGTCCTGATCGGGGTCGCCCAGTCGCTCGACCTCGCCCAGCAGGCGTTCGGCGATCTCGGTCGAGCGCGCCTTGCGGTACTTCGCCAGGGTCTTGGTGATCTGCGCATTGCTCAGGAACTGCAGCCCGTCCGAAGCGCAGACGATGATGTCGCCCGCCTTCAGCTCCAAGGGGCGCGTCGGGCAGTCGATCTTGGCGATCTCGGACCCCATCAGCACCGACAAAAGGCAATTGCGGTCAGGATGATCGACGGCGATCCGGGCGTCCAACAGCCCCGACTGCACCATGAAGTCGATCTGCGGGCCCATCGAATGGTCTTCGTTCAGTTGGGTCAGAACGCCGTTGCGATACAGGAACAAGGGCGAATCCCCGATCGAAATCCACCAGAGCCGGTTTTCGACCAGGGCCGGCACGACCAGCGTCGCCCCCATGCCGCGGGTTTCGGGGTGGGCCTCGGCGTGGTCACGCAGCGTCTCGTTGGCAAACTCGGCCACGTTGCGCAGGATGTCGGGCGCGTTGCGTTCGAACGCTTCGACATCGGCGTAGTGGAACTTCAGCTCGGAATAGACTTCCGTCAGGATGATCTTCGAGGCGACATCGCCCGCAGCATGCCCGCCCATGCCATCCGCCAGGACGACGAAGCCAGCTTCGGCCCCAACCGGGAAATCGGCCGTGATCGCGTCTTCCTGGTAGTCGCGCGCGCCCTGGCTGATGCCGGAGGCGACGTCGTAGCGGGGGTCACGCGATCGCCATATCATGCGATTCTCCTTCCGCCTCGTAGGACGACCAGTTGAACGCGGGCGTGCAAAGCACCTTCAGGACCAGCGTGGTCTCGCCGATCTGAATCTCGTCCCCGTCCTGTGCGGTTTCGGTCGACAAGAGCGGACGGCCATTCAGCCGCACCAGGTTCGACTTGCCGCCATGGCCGATGTGGAATTCGTGCGCCTCTGCATCATAAGCGACGGCGGCGTGGTTCTGCCGCGAGATCGCCATGTCGCCGTAATCCAGCGACACGGTCTGGTCCGAGCCGCGGCCGATGTGCGATACGCCCTGCGACAGCGCGAATGAAGCGCCCTTGCCGGGGCCGTCCTTGACGATCAGCCAGCCCGCCGGGAACATCACATAGCCCTTGCCACCCGACGAGATCGCCGGGGCGATGGGCAGCCCTTCGGCCCCCTCGAACAGCGGAACGACGGCGGCGGGTTGCGCCTCGAAGCCCAGGACGCGTGTCTTGGTGCGCGTCGGACGCCGGGGCGACGCAGCCGGGTCGCCTTCAACGGGGGTGTGCCTGACGGCTTTCGGCGTCTCGTCCTCGATGTCCCAGATGCCGACCGTGGCAGCGGAAACACCTTCGGGCAACGACGCCTTCGCCTTGACGACGCGGTTGGGCCGAGGAACCTGCACGTATTCGGCGACCTGTGGCTCGGGTTCGACGGGCTGGGCGGGCGACGCGGCAGCCAGCGCCTCGCGCAGGCGCTTGACTTCCAGTTCCGCCAAGGCGGCCAACACCGGATCAGGACCGGTATCGACAGGTCCGGCCGCCTGGCCCGCTGCGTCGCTTTCCCCGAAGATAGTGCGAAGGAACTTCACGATCGTCTCTCCCCGTCCCGATTTCCGTCCAAGCAGAGCTATTCGGCAGCAGTCAGCCGGAACTCTGCGTCCATTGTAGTTGCACCGCGCCGAATCACAAAACCGTAAGTTGTGACGCCGACCGAGAATTCGCGCTGAAGTATGTCTCGCAGCGCGCTATCCGTTCCAAGCATCTCACCCGATGCTGCATAAACCAGCAGCACGTCGCCCACCTGCAGCGTCGTCTCGGCCCCAGCGGGGACATCGGCGACGACAGTCTGGGTTCCGGTGGCCGTCTGGACCGATTCGAAGGTCAGCCCGTTCGACAGGCGCAGCACGTTCAGCACTGGCAAGGCGGTGCGGTCCGGGGCGGCTTCAGGGGCCGCCAGCGTAGCGGTCTGGACTGCAGTCGGGGCAGCGACCCCGCGCGAGAAAAGCCCGGGCAGCGACAAAAGCCCGACAAGAAGCAGCGTCGCCGCCGCAGCCGTCACCAGTACATCCTTCGGATTCTGCAGGGTGGTCGATGCACGCGCGACGGGCGCGGCTTGCGCAGCGGCTTCCGGGGCCGGCTCTGATGCCGCAACCGCCGTGGGAATCTCGACCGGGTCCACAACCGGCGCCTCGACTTCAGGCGCCGCACTCTCAACCGGGACCGGGGGACGCGACACCAACCCGATTGCAGGCTTCAGGCCCGCTTCGCCCAGCATCTCGCGCCATTCGTCGACGGATTGCAGTCGGTCGCGCGGGAAAACCGCCATCGCCTTGTCGATCGCCTTCAGGAACGCCGGGGGATAGGCCCGGAACCGGCCTGCCAGCGGACGCAGCGGATCGCCCTCGCGCCCGGCAATCTCCGCCAGACGCTCTTGCGAGGTCTTGGGCGTCTCGCCCGAAATGAGGTGGTAGAAGCTTGCGCCCAGGGCATAGAGGTCGCTGAACGGGGCCTGCTTGCTGCCATGGACGTATAATTCCTGTGGCGAATATCCGTCCTTGACCACCCGCAGCCCCGACACGGCGCGGCTTTTCCGGGTCACTTCCTTGCGTGAGGCACCGAAGTCGATCAGGACCGGCTGTCCCTTGGCCCGGTCCACGATCATGTTGTCGGGCGAGATGTCGCGGTGCAGAAGGCCCTTGGCATGCACATGGCCGACGGCATCCAGCATCGTCAACAGGTGGCTGATGACCTCTTTCGGCCGCAGTGGCGGGGCGCTGCCTTCGACCGTCTGCAACAGGTCATAGCCTTCGACATAGTCCATCGCGATATAGGCGGTGTCGTTTTCCTCGAAGACCTGGTGCACGCGGACGATATTGGGGTGATCCAGTTCGGACAGCGTCATCGCTTCCTGGACGAAATGCCGGACAGCGGAGCGGCAATCGTCGACCTGCGCCCGCGACCGTGCCCCGACCGTCAGGCCGATCCGGCGGCAATAGGCAGTGGGGAAGCATTCCTTGATGACGACCAGGCGGTCGAGCGAGTCCTTGGCAAGGTAGACGATGCCGAAGCCGCCGCTGTTGACGAAGGACTGGATGGTGAACTGACCAAACAGAAGCCGGGTGCCCGGTGCCAGCTCATCCGCGCTGGATCCTGCGTCGCTTTGGTCAATCTTCAGCGCGGCAGCCGTCATTTCCGTTCCCATTCCATCGTCCGAACCTTCCCCCGAAGGCAGACCTTGTCCCGTAACGGTTAGCCAATGAGTTTGGCCAAAACGTGAAGCCAATACGTTCGAGTTTCGCCACAATCGTTCAACCTGACGATGTGAAGAGTTTGGCTTGAATTGCTCGCATCACCCGTTTTCTGCCTGTAGTTGTGGAAATCCGGCCCTTTAGCGGCTAAAACGCCGATTGGACGGCGACAATTCCGGCACAATGCGCTGCCCAGCTTTTGCCACAGGATCAGGGGGCTTCTTGTCCGTGGAAGGGCGAGGCTTTCCGCCCGAACCACCCCGATTCCCTTCCCCCGGTCTTGCCCTTTCCGCCCTGCCATGACACCAACAGGGTCATGCTTGCCATCTTCCTGAAGACGCTGCCGTTCTTTGCCCTGATCGGCGTCGGCTATCTGGCCGGGCGCACCCGGTTCTTTTCCGAAGAGGCAACCGCTTACCTCACCCGCTTCGTCTTCTATTTTGCGCTTTCGGCCATGCTGTTCGGCTTTGCCGCCAACCTCGACGTCTCGGCGATCTTCAGCTGGCCCCTGGTCCTTGCCTATCTTCTGGCAACCTCGGTCGTCTGGCTGCTGGTCGCTGCTGTCGCCATTGCGCGCCGCACCAGCCCGGAAGAGGCGGTGTTCGAGGCGCATACCGGCGTGATCGGCAACGTCGGCTTCCTTGGCATCCCGATGCTGGCGCAGCTTCTTGGCCCTCAGGCCGTGGGGCCGGTGCTTCTGGTTCTGGCCGTCGATCTTATCGTCTTCTCCTCGATCCTGACCATGGTGATCACCGGCTTGCGCGCGGGTCGGGTCAGTGCGCAGACCTTCGGGATCCTTGCCGTCGGGCTGGCGAAGAACCCGATGATCGTGTCGGTCGTCCTTGGCATGGCCTGGGGCGCGACCGGGCTGACCCTGCCGGTTCCGGTCAACGAGTTCCTGACGCTTCTCGGCTCGGCTGCGACGCCCTGTGCGCTTTTCGCCATCGGGGCCTCGCTGTCCGGCCGGTCCGCCGAACGGGTCGAAGTCGCGGCCTGGCTCAGCTTTTCCAAGCTTCTCCTGCACCCTCTGGCCGTTGTCGGGGCCTGCTGGCTGTTCGGGGTCGGCGGCTATACGGCGGGTGTGATGATCGCGGCCTCGGCGCTGCCGGTGGCGGGCAACGTCTTCATCCTTGCGCAGCACTACCAGGTCGCGCCGCAACGGGTGTCCACCGCAATCCTTCTGTCGACCGCGGCTTCGGTCATCACCGTGACCGCTGCGATCGCGCTGATCAGCCTGGGAGGCTACACATGAAGACCATCTCGGAAAACCGCGCCTTCGGGGGGGTGCAGGGCGTCTATTCGCATGCCTCGCTCGCCTGCGCCTGCGACATGACCTTCGGCCTTTTCATGCCTGACCAGGCCGAGCAAGGGCCAGTCCCGCTTCTGTGGTTTCTGTCCGGCCTGACCTGCACGCATGAGAACGCGATGATCAAGGCCGGCGCGCAACGCTGGGCGGCCGAGGCGGGGATTGCGCTGGTCTTCCCCGACACCTCGCCGCGCGGCGAAGGGGTGGCCAACGACGCCGACTTCGCGCTGGGGCAGGGGGCCGGGTTTTATGTGAACGCCACCCAGAAACCCTGGGCCCCGCATTTCCGGATGTGGGACTATCTGACTGATGAGCTTCCCCGGCTTCTGTTCAACGCCTTCCCGCTGGCCGAAGAGGCACAAGGGATCACCGGGCATTCGATGGGCGGCCACGGTGCCCTCACGATCGCGATGAGCTTTCCGGGCCGCTTCAAGTCGGTCTCCGCCTTCGCCCCGATCTGCAACCCCACGGCAAGCGAATGGGGCCGTCCGCAACTTTCTGCCTATCTGGGGAAAGACGAGTCCACCTGGGCCGCGCATGATGCCACCCTTCTGATGCGGCGCCGGGGATTCGACGGGCCGATTCTGGTTGACCAGGGAACAGCCGACCAGTTTCTTGACAAACTCCGCCCGGAGGCGCTGGCCGAAGCGATGGCCCATGTGCGTCAGGGGGGCACGTTCCGGATGCAGAAGGGCTATGACCACAGCTATTTCTTCGTTTCGACCTTCATGGAAGACCATGTGTCGTTCCATGCGCAGGCTTTCCTCGGGTAGCCTCCTTTCGCTGGCCCTGGCGCTGGCTTCTCCTGTCGCGGCAGGGCCGGCTGACACGGTCCTGAACGCCGTCAACGCCGCCCGGGCCAAGGCCGGGTGCGGGCCGCTGCGGCTGAACCCGAAACTGTCGGCGGCGGCGAAGTCCCATGCCCGTGCCATGGCCGAGCAGAACTTCTTCGCCCATGCCGGCAAGGATGGCAGCCGCTTGCCCGGGCGGATCGACCGGCAGGGCTACAGCTACCGGACGGTCGCCGAAAATATCGCGGCGGGGCAGGAGTCTGCGGGCGAGGTCGTGCAGGCCTGGCTGCAGTCGGCCGGGCACCGGCGGAACATGCTGGACTGCCAGATGAGCGAGACCGGAATCGCCCTCGTCTACCAGGCCGATGACCGTCCGTTCAGCGGCAGCAAATACCCCCTGCGCTATTACTGGGTCCAGGTTTTCGCCGATCCTGCCTGAGACGACGGTCCGGTGTGGACACTTTTTCCATCGCAACGAAATCAATGGCTTGCAGTTGGGCGTTTACCGTTTCGCAAGACATTCTTGACGCGAGGAGAGCCGCATTGTCGCCCCCAAACCGCTTGTGCGCGGTCGGGTCCTGTGGTCAGGATGACCGCGACGGAATGCCGACAGGGGAACAGCCGAATGAGAAACCTGCTTCTGGCCATCGTGGTGGCCTCGCTCGCCATTCTCGGCTTTTACGCCTATCAGGCAAGCCGGAAGGTCGCCGAGATGCAGACCATGCTTGAGGCGAAAGAGGCTGCTCTGGTCACCATCGAAAGCGAAAAGGCCGCTCTGGAACAACAGGTCGCAGCGCTTCAAGCCCAGGTCGATACGCTTGCCGCCGAGGCCGAAGCCGCCGCTGCCGCTGCAACCGAAGCTCCCGCGACTGAGGCCCCCGCGCCTGAGGCCCCTGCAACCAACCCTTGACGGCACCATTCCGCCCGCGTCACCGGATGTCGCGGGCGGAACAGACGCAACGGCTCGCGCGGCTCATCTGCCGCTATGGCCCGCTCTCCAGCCCTGACCGGCATCCTTTTCGCCATCGGCGGCACGCTGATCTTTTCGGTCAACGACGTGTCGATCAAGTTCCTCTCGGGCGGCTACGCGCTGCACCAGGTGATCCTGATCCGCGCCATCGTTGCCATGACCTTCATCCTGGCGGTGATCCATTGGTCCGACCGGGGCTGGTCGCAGATCGCCACCTCGCGCCCGAAGGCGCATCTTCTGCGCGTGGCCATCGTCATGGTGTCGAACGTCACCTATTTCACCGGCCTTGCCGTCCTGGACCTCGCTGATGCTGTGGCCGTGGCCTATGTCAGCCCCATCGTCATCACGCTGCTGTCGATCCTGTTCCTTGGCGAAAAGGTCGGCCCCCGGCGCTGGGCGGCGGTCATCATCGGCATGCTGGGCGTGATCGTCATGCTGCGCCCCGGGGCCGGAGTGATCCAGCCCGCCGCTCTCCTCGTCCTGATCTCGGCGGTGCTTTACGCTGCGGGCAATCTTCTGGCCCGCCACATGGGCGGCACCGAAAGCGCGATGACACTCTCCTTCTATGTCCAGGCCGGGTTTGTGGTCGTCAGCCTTGCCATGGGCCTTTGGGCAGGGGACGGCCATCTGGCGACAAAGGACGGCATCTGGGCCTTCCTTTTCCGCCCCTGGATCTGGCCGCCCCTGGCCGACTGGCCGATTTTTCTTGCCACCGGCCTGTCCGTCGGGATCGGCGGGATGATGGTGACGCAAGCCTACCGCACCACCGAGGCCGGGCTGATCGCGCCCTTCGAATATGTCGGCATGCCGCTGGCAATCTTCTGGGGCCTTGTGGTCTTTGGCACCTTCCCCGACGCGGTGTCATGGGCAGGGATTGCACTTATCTGCGGCTCTGGCCTTTATGTGATCTGGCGCGAAACGGTCAGAAGACGGGAAAGCGATGCAGCCTGAAGCAGTGATCTTCGACATCGGCAATGTGCTGACCCGCTGGCAGCCCGAGGCGTTCTACGACCGGGTTCTGGGCGAGGACCGCCGCCGCGCGCTGTTCGCCGAGGTCGACCTCCACCACATGAACGCGCTCGTCGATGACGGGGCCCTGTTTCGCGAAACGATCTACGACTGGGCCGACCGCCACCCCGCGTGGGCCCCCGAGGTCCGCATGTGGTACGACCGCTGGATCGAACTTGCGAGCCCCCGGATCGAAGGCTCCATCGCGCTTCTTCGCGCCCTAAGGACCAAGAGCGTCCCGGTCTTCTGCCTGACCAACTTCGGCAGCCACTCCTATGAGGAAGCCCGTGACAAGCTTGATTTTCTGGGGGAATTCGACCGCGAATATGTCTCGGGCCGGCTCAAGGTCTCGAAACCCGACCCCCGCATCTACCTCGCGGTTGAACAGGACTGCGGCCTGCCCCCCGACCGTCTGATCTTCGCCGACGAAAAGGCCGAAAACATCGTGGCCGCCGCCCGCCGCGGCTGGCGCACGCATCAGTTCGAAAGCTGGCAGGGCTGGGCGGAACGGCTGGTCGCGGAAGGCCTTCTGACCCGAAAGGAAGCAGGCCTGTGACCGAGATCGTCCCGAAGGACGCCGAGGCGCTCCTCACCTGGCGGGGCCTTCTGCAGGCGCTGGAGTCCGGGCACCGGCTGCCCCGGGCCGAGATCAAGGACATGTTCCTCTATCGCGACAAGGACACGCTTCTGGACCGTGCGGCCTGGATCGACGGGTTGGGCGCGCTGGTCAAGGTCGCGACGATCTTCCCGGGCAATGCCGCCAAGGGCATGCCCACGATCTTCGGCGCAGTGACCCTGTTCGATGACGTGACCGGCGACCTGAGCGCCATCGTCGATTTCCACCTGGTGACCAAGTGGAAGACCGCGGGCGATAGCCTCCTCTCCGCCTCGCGCCTTGCCCGGAAGGATGCGCGCGATTTCCTCCTCGTCGGCGCAGGCGCTGTCGCCCGAAGCATGGTCGAAGCCTACTCCTCGATCTTCCCCGCCGCGCGCTTCACTGTCTGGAGCCGCACCCGCGCCAGCGCCGAGGCGATGGGCTTGCCCGTTGCCGACGACCTTGAGACGGCAGTGCGCCGCGCCGACGTGATCTGCGCAGCCACCATGGCAACCGCGCCTCTGATCAAGGGCGACTGGTTGCAACCCGGCCAGCATATCGACCTGATCGGCGCCTACAAACCCGGGATGCGCGAGGTGGATGACCGTGCCATGCAGCGCGCCCGCGTCTTTGTCGACAGCCGCGCTACCACGATCCACCACATCGGCGAACTGATCGACCCCATCGCCTCGGGCGCGATCACGGAAGGCCACGTCATCGCCGATTTCTACGACGACCCCGCGCTTTTTGCGCGCCGGTCCGATGACGAAATCACCCTCGCCAAGAACGGCGGAGGGGCGCATCTGGACCTGATGACCGCGACCTATATCGCCAAGGCCTGGGCCAACCGTCCGCGCTGAGGGGGATGTCGGGAATTTGGTCGGAGCGAGAGGATTCGAACCTCCGACCCCCTGCTCCCGAAGCAGGTGCGCTACCAGACTGCGCTACGCTCCGACCGTGGGCGGGGGGTTAAACCCTATGCCCGGCTTTGGCAAGAGCCGTCACGCCTGATCGCCGCCCCTTTCGCGCCGCAGCCATGTGGAAATCCGGGGGAAGGTGCCGATCTCCCAGCGGGAGCGGTTTTCCAGCACCGGCCGGTTCTGGCTGATCGTCGGAGTGCTTTCGCGCAGGACGATGTAGATGCCCGAGGCGATGATGACGGACGACCCGACGCCGGTGTAGAAATCGACCGTTTCATTAAAGAAAAGCCAGCCATACAGCGCCGCCCAGATGATCTGGGAATACTGCATGGGTGCGACGATGATGGCGGGGGCCGTGCGGTAGGCCGCAATGCTGGCCAGCGCGCCGATCATGCCCAGGAAGGCCATCACGGCGGTCAGCGCCAGGTCCTCGACCGGCATCGGTTGGTAAACGAAGGGCATCGTCGCGCCGGTGGCGATGAAGGTCAGGACCATCGGATAGAGCATCAGCACGACCGACCGTTCGTCCCGCCCGATCTTCCGCACGATGATCGAGCTTAGCGACCCCGTCGTCGCCGCCCCCAACGCCGCAAGATGGCCCAGCGAAAAGCCCTCGCCGCTGCCCGGGCGCAGGACGATCAGGACACCGAGAAGCCCCACGATCACCGCGACCCCCCTCCGGACGCCGACCTTTTCACCCAGCATCGGGATCGCCATCAGCGTGATGAACAGCGGCATCGCGAAGAAGATTGCGTAGCAGGTGGCCATCGGCAGGACCGAAAAGGCGTAGAACCCCATCACTCCGGTCACGACCGCACTGACCGTCCGGATCACCGTCCACCAGATATGCTTCGGGATCAGCGTGCTTTCGCGCCGGTCCGACAGCAGCAGGATGGTGACCAGCGGAAAGCCCATGAGGCCCGCGAAGAACATGGTCTGGAACGCGGAATAGGTGCCGCCCAGGTATTTGACCACGACGTCGTGCGTAGCATAGGCACCGAAAGCGGCAAGCGACAGAAGCGCACCGCGGAGGGTTGGGGACATCTGTAAAATTCCGGCTGGCGGGTGGCGACCGGGCCCCCTGTTAGCGCCATCAATGTCGCGGTTTATCCCAGAAGTTGCAAGACCGCTCCGGCTGTCCAGGGCGGCTTTTCACCCGTTGCGCCGGGTGGCGATCAGAACGCCCGCCGCAGCGATGATCGCCATGCCCAGTGCCGTCATCGGTGCCATCGGCTCGGCAAAGTACAGCGCCCCCAGGATCGCCGCCCAGGCGATCTGGGAATACTGCATCGGGGCCACGACAATCGGTGGCGCGATCCGGTAGGCGCGGATCATCACCAGCGTTCCGGCAAAGCCCGACAGCGTGATCATCATGATGGCGGCAAGGTCTGCGAGCGGCATCGGGACATAGCGGCCCGGCAGGATCAGGAAGGCCGAAACCGTCTGCGCCAGGATCGGATACAGCATCATCGGCACCATGTCCTCGACCCCGCCCGTCTTGCGCACGATCAGGTAGTGCACGGCAGCCAAAAGCGTGCCGAGGATCGCCGCCAGATGCGCCAGGGTGAACTCGACCCGCCCAGGGTTCAGCGCGACGATCACGCCGATGAGACCCAGAAGCACCGCAACCCCGCTGACGGCGTCGATCCGGTCTCCGAGCACCGGCCAGGCGATCAGGCTTAGCATCAGGGGCAGGGTGAAGAAGATCGCATAGGCCTGTGCCAGGGGCAGCGCCGTAAAGGCATAGGTCACCAAAAGTCCGTTGCCGATCAGCGCCGTTGCCCGGATCGCCATCAGCCACGGATGCAGCGGGCGCAACGACACCGGCTTTCGCAGCCACATCAGGGCGATCAGCGGCCAGGTGAAGAGACCCGCAAAGGCCACGATCTGCACCGGACTGTAGTTGCCGCCCAGATGCTTGATCGTGGCATCTGCCACCGAAAAGAGGCCCATGCCCAACAGCCCGAGAAGCGCACCTTTCAGCCGAGGAGACATCAGTCGCTCCGGAAAATGACTGCGAGGGTAGCGTGCCCGCGCGTCAAGGGATCAAAGGCTTGCGTCCAGTGCCGCGATTACTGCATCGCCCATCTGGGCCGTCGAAACCGGGGTGCCGCCCTCGGGACCCATCAGGTCGGCGGTGCGGACGCCGTCAGCCAGCACCTTCTCGACCGCCTTTTCGACCCGCGTTGCGTCCTCGCCCAGGTTGAACGAATAGCGCAGCGCCATGGCGAAGCTTAGGATACAGGCGATCGGGTTGGCCTTGCCCTGACCTGCAATGTCGGGGGCAGAACCGTGCACGGGTTCATACAGCGCCTTCGGGCGGCCATTGGCCATCGGCAGGCCCAGCGAAGCCGAGGGCAGCATCCCCAGCGACCCGGTCAGCATCGCGGCCATGTCCGACAGCACGTCGCCGAACAGGTTGTCGGTGACGATCACGTCGAACTGCTTGGGCCAGCGGCAAAGCTGCATGGCGCCGTTGTCGGCATACATGTGGGTCAGCGCGACATCGGAATAGTCGCGGTCATGCACTTCCTGCACCACCTCGCGCCAGAGAATCCCCGACTCCATCACATTGGCCTTCTCCATCGAGCAGACCTTGTTGTTGCGCTTCCGCGCCAGCTCGAACGCCGACCGCGCCACGCGGGCGATCTCGCTTTCGGTGTAGCGCTGGGTGTTGATCCCGACGCGCTCGTTGCCTTCCTTGAAGATCCCGCGCGGCTCGCCGAAATAGACGCCGCTGGTCAGCTCGCGGACGATGACGATGTCCAGACCCGCGACGACTTCGCGTTTCAGCGACGAGAAATCGGCCAGCGCGTCAAAGCACTGCGCGGGGCGAAGGTTCGAAAAGAGGTCCATTTCTTTGCGCAGGCGCAGAAGGCCGCGCTCGGGTTTGACGGAAAAGTCCAAGCTGTCGTATTTCGGCCCGCCGACTGCGCCCAGAAGCACCGCATCCACCGCCTGCGCCTTGGCCATCGTCGCGTCGGCCAAAGGGACCCCATGCACGTCATAAGCGCAGCCGCCGACGAGGTCTTCGCTGACGTCGAAATGGACGCCGCGTTTGGCCCCCATCCAGCCGATGATCTTCTTCACCTCGGCCATGACTTCCGGGCCGATTCCGTCGCCAGCGAGGATAAGGAGGGAAGGATTTGCCACGCGCGTGCTCCTGCAAGATTGTCGCCGTGGCCGTAGCTTTTCGCCGGGAAAACTGCAAGCGGGGAAGGGCGTGGCTGAGGTTGGTCAGGGCAGCGAGATGTCGACCCAGACCGGAAAGTGACGCGAGGCGGCCGCCAGGTCGGCGGCAAGGGGGTCACCCGCCGGGGGCCACAGGACACCCGACCCGGTGACCTGCAGCTTGGCCGAGGGCAGCACATAGTCCAGCCGAAGCCCGCCAATATCGTCGTAAAGCGAGGTATCAAGCGCGGGGTCGCCCGCATGGTCTGGCTCAACCCGGCCATGGCTGCCGCGCGGGCCTGCGTCCTGCAACGCGGGATGCGTAAGAAGCGCCGAGATCCCCGCGCGCCGCCCGTCGCCATCGGCGGGGTCAAGGTTGCCGTCGCCCAGAAGGACGAAGGGCGCGTCAGGCGGGGACATCGGCAGCTTGCCCTCCATGAACAGGCCCCAGAAGGCCGCCTCATCATGGTTTCGCCTGCCGTTGCGATCCTCGGGCCCGTCAAAGACTGGCGGCGTCGCGTGCCAGGCCAGAAGGTGCAGCGGCCCCTTCGTCGTGATCACCGGCACGTCCCAGAAGCCCGTGGTCGCCAGGCGCTGGACGGCAGCAAGTTCGGGCGGGTCCTCCGACAGGCTGCCGGGCAGGTCGCGCCAGAGAAGGCCCGAAAAATCGCGCGCCCCCGCCGCGTCGATCGCCAGTCGCGACAGCACCGCCATCCCGCCATAGCCCGAGAATAGGCCAAAGCCCTGCGCGTCCCTTGGATCGCCGATCCGGCCGTTGCCATCGACGTCAAAGCCGGTCTGCAAGCCCGTATTCGGGCGGAAGGCAAAGTGGTGCGGATAGTTCACGCCCGCCGCTGCCAGCCGTTCCGCCAGCAGCTGAAGGGCTACCCCGCCCCGGTCATAATCGACGGCGGTCAGCAGGATCACATCGGCGTTCAGCGCCGCCAGCACCCGGACGGCGGCGGCGATCTGCGGGTCATCGCCTTTGTTAAGGTCATCGACCAAGAGACCCGGCCCGGTCCGGGCAAGGCCCACGTTCCAGGTCGCAATGCGCAGCGTCTCGGCGCTGGCGGCCGTCGCCAGCAGCGCCAGAAGGCAAAGACCGCGCCAAAGGCTAAAGATCGTCGTCCTCGTCGTCATCATCGTTCGGGGCAATCCGGTTCGGCTCGATCGCGCCAAGGACGGCAAGCTTGGCCGCCCGTTTGATCCGGATCATGTCGGCGATCCGTGCCATCGCGACCGCGCGCATGATCAGCGCCGCCGGAAGGTAGGCCCAAAGCGCCATCGTCCAGATCAGCGTCTGCGGCGAGGTCAGCGTCTCGGCCGGGATACCCGTGGTCAGCACTGCGACCATTGCCGGGATCACGAAAGGCAGAAGGAAGCCCACCGAGAGGTTGGCATAGCTGTCGCGCACCAGCCGGTCGACGACATCACCGCCCGCTGTCGGCTCGAACGTCGGCAGGTTGACCCAGACGTTGAAGGCGCTTTTGGTCGAGGGCCACCCCGCGAGTTTCAGCACGATCACGAACAGCGCAAGCGAGAAAAGCGAGACGAGATAGGCCGTGCCCGCCGCAACCTTGACCTGCGCGATCTGCGCATCCGTCGCCCCATCGGCCAGCATGTAGCTGGCAAGGCGCACCGGCGAATAGGGGAAGTCGAAAGAGGAGCCGATGATCAGCCCGATGGCATGGAACAGCCGCGTGACGGTCGTCGAATCCTCAAGGTCCGCGACGATGGTGGACAGGAAGACCACGATGGTCAGCATCATCAGATAGCGGATGCGGTTGTAGGGCGCGCCGTCGCGAAACTCGATCAGGCTGGGGTAGACGGCGTGATACTCGAAAAAGACGAATGATCCGCCGAACAGTGCGACTAGGGCCACGATCTGCTTGGTGTCAGAGCCGATGCCGGGCAGGATGACCGAGGGCATCACGATCAGGATCATCACGAGGAAGGCGCGGACGCCCGCGGCGGTGGCGCGCGACAGCAAACCGCGCACCCAGCCATCGGGGGCGCTGACCGCAGTCAACTTCGTGCGCAGCCCTTCAAGCATCGCGGTTCCGCTTGCCACAATTCCGCCCAATTCTGCCCCGGTTTCAGCCGACTCGGTTCTGATCTGCCCCATCTACACCAAGATTTGTGGCCATTTCAGGGTCAGTCTGCGCCAGATGCCGGGCGTCGTGCAGAAAATCCGCACAATCCGCGCGGCTATCGGCCTGTTTCCGCTGTGCTTTCAACTTTCGCGGAAGGCGCGGGCGAAGTAGTCGGTGAAGGGCTTGACCAGATAGGCAAGTGGCGTGTGACGCCCGGTCTGCAGAAAGACCTCGACCGGCATCCCGGGCAAGAGGGTCTGGTTGCCAAGTCGCGACTGTTCGCCGGCATCAAGCTGCAGTTCGGCCGTGTAATAGGGCACGCCGGTCTGCGGATCGGTCAGCGCATCGGCCGAAACGCGCGTGACCTTCCCCTGAAGATGCGGGGTGTCGCGGGATGAAAAGGCGGAAAACACCAGCTCGGCCGGCTGCCCGACCGCGACCTCGTCGATATGGATCGGCGCGATGC
>JBGSVS010000263.1:0-5467 GCA_041752895.1 Tabrizicola sp. | reverse complement strand
AAACCGTCAAGGGTGGCAAGCGCTTCGGCTTTGCGGCTTTGGTGGTCGTCGGTGACCAGCGCGGTCGCGTCGGCTTTGGCAAGGGCAAGGCCAAGGAAGTGCCGGAAGCGATCCGCAAGGCGACCGAGCAGGCCAAGCGCTCGATGTTCCGCGTGGCGCTGAAGGACAGCCGCACGCTGCACCACGACATGGAAGGCCGCCACGGCGCCGGGAAAGTCGTGATGCGGACTGCCGTCGCAGGTACCGGCATCATCGCCGGCGGCCCGATGCGTGCCGTGTTCGAAATGCTGGGGATCCAGGACATCGTCGCCAAGTCGATCGGTTCCACGAACCCCTACAACATGATCCGCGCCACCATCGACGGCCTGAAGCACGAAACGTCGCCCCGTTCGGTCGCTGCGCGTCGTGGCAAGAAGGTCGCCGAGATCCTGCGCAAGCCGGAAACCGAAGCGGCTGCCGCTGAAACCGTGGAGGCTTGATCATGGCTGACAAGAAAAAGACGATTGTCGTAAAGCAGATCCGCTCGGCAGCCCGCCGTCCGGCCGTGCAGACCGCGACACTGAAGGGCCTTGGCCTGAACAAGATGAACCGCACCCGCGAGCTGGAAGACACCCCTTCCGTCCGCGGCATGGTGAACTCGATCAAGCACCTCGTCGAGATCATCGAAGAGCGCGGCTAAGCTTCGTTCGGGCGTAGGGTGGGCAATCTGCCCACGGCCCGCTGACCATCAGACGCCCTCGCGGAAACGCGGGGGCGTGTTCTTTTTTTCTCTCCCTTGTCGGATTTGCCCAAAAATCTGACCGCGCCCGACCCGCCCCCCGGGGCGGGCGCGGCAGTGCCGCTCCCACCCCGCGGTCCGGTCGCGGTCAGATTCGCACCCGGCCCGGGTCAGGAAACACACAGCGCAGAAGCAAGCGTAGGGTGCGTGATTTCACGCACCACTGCTACCCCCCAACAAGTTTCGCCCCTCCTAAAACCCATGCTACGCTTCCCCCAGCGACTCAACCCGGCCCAGGGAGGGGCAGGGGGCCGCCAACAGGGAGGACCCATCATGACCACCCACTACGCGGGCGGTTGCCCGCACGTCCATGTCACCGCCACTGCTGAACCCATCGACAACCACGAATGCCACTGCAACGTCTGCAAGTCGGTGACCAAGCAGCAGCACACGCATGTCGCCTTTTTCAACTATGGCGACGTGCAGGTTGACCACCCGGAAAAGATCAACCGCGTGCCCTTCAACGCGCAAAATCCCGACGGCCCGCTGGAGATCTGCGTCTGCGCGGACTGCGGCGCGGCCCTGATGCTGGACGACAAGCAAAAGCGCATCCGCGTCGCGGTGCCGAACGTCATGGGCTACGACGACGCCAAGTTCCCCAAGGCGAGCTACCACGCCTTTTGGGACGAGACGAAGGGCAATGCGGCCCCCCATGATGGCCGCCCGGTCTACGCGGGCCTGCAGCCCAGTTTCGTCTGGCCGCACCCAGCGTAGGTCGGGCTTCAGCCCGACTCTCAATAGGTTAAGACCACCCTAACAGATTTGGCCAACCTGTTGGAGATGTGAAGAAAAGGCAGGGTTGTCCACAGTGGACAGCCTTGCCCTTGCTTTTGGTCCCCGCCTCATGTATCGCCCCTCGGTGGCCGATCATGGCCATGAGAATCAAGAAAAGCCGTGGGCGTCCCGTTCTCGCTTCGGGGGCGCATCCGGCAAGGAGAAGCGAAATGAAACTGCATGAACTCGCCGACAACGAAGGCGCGGCGAAGAAGAAAAAGCGCGTTGCGCGCGGCCCAGGCTCGGGCAAGGGCAAGACCGCTGGCCGTGGTATCAAGGGTCAGAAGTCCCGCTCCGGCGTCGCCATCGGCGGCTACGAAGGCGGCCAGATGCCGCTTTACCGCCGCCTCCCGAAGCGCGGCTTCACCAAGCCGAACCGTCTGGAATTCGCTGTCGTGAACCTTGGCCTGATCGAGAAGTTCATCGCTGCGGGCAAGCTGGACGCGAAATCCGAGATCACCGAAGACGCGCTGGTCGCGGCTGGCGTGACTTCGAACAAGCGCGACGGCATCCGGGTTCTGGCCAAAGGCGAGCTGAAGTCGAAGCTCAACTTGACCGTCACCGGCGCGTCGGCTTCGGCTGTCGAAGCGATCGAGAAAGCTGGCGGCAAGGTCACGCTCCTGGCACCGGTCGCGGCTGCGGCTGAATAAGGGATTGTGAGCGGCCCCTTGGTCGCTTACATCAACTACCAGTTTTCCCGCGCCGCCGAACCGGAGAACGGTCCGGCGGCGCTTGGCTTGAAAGAGACCTGACATGGCATCTGCTGCCGAACAAATGGCCGCGAACCTGAGCTGGGGCATGCTTGGCAAGGCGACCGACCTGCGCCAGCGCATCTTCTTCACGATCGGCCTGCTGATCGTCTACCGGCTGGGCACCTACATCCCGGTTCCCGGCATCGACGGCACCGCGCTGCGCGAGTTCATGGCGGATGCGACGCAGACCGTCGGCGGGATGCTGAACATGTTCACCGGCGGCGCCCTGTCGCGGATGGGGATCTTCGCTTTGGGGATCATGCCCTACATCAGCGCCTCGATCATCGTGCAGCTTCTGGGGACGATGTACGGCCCCTGGCAGCAGCTGAAGAAAGAGGGCGAGCAGGGCCGCAAGAAGCTGAACCAGTACACCCGGTACGGCACGGTTGCGCTGGCGGTCCTGCAGGGCTACGGCATCGCGATGTCGATCCAGGGCGGCGGGCTTGCGCATGAGCCCGGCTTTTTCTTCGTCGCCTCCTGCGTCATCACGCTGGTCGGTGGCACCATGTTCCTGATGTGGCTGGGTGAGCAGATCACCGCGCGCGGTATCGGCAACGGCATCTCTCTCATCATCTTCGTAGGCATCGTGGCCGAGATTCCGGCGGCCATCGCGCAGTTTTTTGCCCAAGGCCGGTCGGGCGCGCTGTCGACCCCGGTGATCCTGGGCGTGATCCTGATGGTCGTGGCCGTCATCGCCTTCGTCGTGTTCATGGAACGCGCCCTGCGCAAGATCAGCATCCTTTACCCGCGCCGTCAGGTCGGGATGAAGGTCTATGAGGGTGGCTCGTCGCACCTGCCGATCAAGGTCAACCCGGCGGGCGTGATCCCGGCGATCTTCGCCTCGTCGATCCTGTTGCTGCCGACGACGATCAGCACCTTCTCGGGGTCGACCACCAACCCGGTCCTGTCCTGGCTGGCGGCGAACCTTGGCTATGGTCAGCCGCTGCACCTGTTGTTCCTGGCCGGGATGATCGTGTTCTTTGCCTACTTCTACACCCTGAACGTGTCGTTCAAGGTCGACGAGGTGGCCGAGAACCTGAAGAACCAGAACGCCTCGATCCCCGGCATTCGTCCGGGCAAGAAAACCGAGGAGTATCTGGAATATGTGGTCAACCGGGTTCTGGTGCTTGGCTCGGCCTATCTGGCGGCGGTCTGCCTTCTGCCCGAAGTGCTTATCTCGGAGCTTGGCGTCCCGTTCTACTTTGGCGGCACGTCGGTGCTGATCGTGGTGTCGGTGACGATGGACACGATCCAGCAGGTCCAGTCGCATCTTCTGGCCCACCAATACGAAGCGCTGATCGAGAAGTCGCAGCTGCGCGGTCGCAAGAAGCCGGGTGCGAAGGCGGCCCCCAAGGCCCCCGCTCGGCGCTGATCCCATGAAGAACATCATTCTTCTAGGGCCCCCGGGAGCGGGGAAGGGGACGCAGGCCACGCGTCTGGTCGAAGGCCGGCGCATGGTGCAGTTGTCCACCGGCGACATGCTGCGCGCCGCCCGCTCTAGCGGGACCGAGATGGGCCGCAAGGTTGCGGCGGTTCTGGACGCGGGCGGGCTGGTGACGGACGAGATCGTCATCGGCCTGATCGAGGAGAAGTTGGCACTTACCGGGCATGGCGGGTTCATCTTCGACGGTTTCCCGCGCACGCTGAAGCAGGCCGACGCGCTTGGAGAGCTTTTGTCCCGCAAGGGTCTGGCGCTTGATGCAGTGATCGAACTTGTCGTGGACGACGCGGCCCTGGTCGGCCGGATCGTCAAGCGGGCCGAGGATGCCAAGGCCGCAGGTCAGCCCGTCCGCAAGGACGACACACCCGAGGTGTTCCAGGTCCGTCTGCAGGAATACTACAAGAACACAGCGCCCCTGATCGGCTATTACTGGGCCAAGGGCGACCTTCGGCAGATCGACGGGATGGCCGACATGCAGGCCGTTGCCGACGAGATCGCATCCGTTCTTGACAAAGCCTGAAAAAGCCCTCTCGCGGCCTTGACGGCCCCGGGAAAACCCCATATGGCACGGCGTCCCGCGGTGGAATCACACCTGCCGGGTCTTCCGTATTGGAAGTTCGTATCGCCGGGTTAACACCCCGTGCGGTGTTGTGAAAAAAGGTTCTGGCACTACGGAACCGCAACGAAGAAGGACGACACGTTTGGCACGTATTGCTGGCGTCAACATTCCGACCGCGAAACGGGTTCCGATCGCGCTGACCTACATCACCGGGATCGGTCCGAAGACCGCCCAGACCATCTGCGAAGCGCTGAAGATCGACAACGCCCGCCGGGTGAACCAGCTGACCGACAGCGAAGTGCTGGCGATCCGCGAATACATCGACGCGAACCTGACCGTCGAAGGCGACCTGCGCCGCGAAGTCACGATGAACATCAAGCGTCTGATGGACCTTGGCTGCTACCGTGGCCTGCGTCACCGCAAGGGCCTGCCGGTCCGTGGCCAGCGCACGCACACCAACGCCCGCACCCGCAAAGGCCCCGCAAAGGCCATTGCCGGCAAGAAGAAATAAGGGGGCGCTGAGATATGGCACGCGATACCAAAACCGCACGCACCAAGAAAAAAGAACGCAAAAACATCGCTGCTGGCGTGGCGCATGTGAACTCGTCGTTCAACAACACCAAGATCCTGATCTCGGACGTTCAGGGCAACGCGATTGCCTGGTCGTCCTCGGGGACCATGGGTTTCAAAGGCTCGCGCAAGTCGACGCCTTATGCCGCCCAGATGGCCGCCGAAGACGCTGGCAAGAAGGCGCAGGAGCACGGCGTCCGCACGCTGGAAGTCGAAGTTCAGGGGCCGGGTTCGGGCCGTGAATCGGCGCTGCGCGCACTGGCTGCCGTCGGCTTCCAGATCACCTCGATCCGGGACGTGACGCCGCTTGCGCACAACGGCTGCCGTCCGCCGAAGCGCCGCCGCGTCTAAGGTACTGATTTCGGCCGGGTCGCGGGGGTGTCCCCTCGCGGCCCGGTTTTCGTCGTTTACGATCCTCGGGCGTCCGCCGGCTTACGGACATCGGCAGCGGACAAGAATAGGGGCTTCAGAATGATCCATAAGAACTGGCAGGAACTCATCAAACCCGCGAACCTTGTCGTGAAGCCGGGGGCCGATGCGGCCCGCGTCGCGACCGTCATCGCCGAACCGCTGGAGCGCGGCTTCGGCCTGAC
>JBGSVS010000262.1:0-5443 GCA_041752895.1 Tabrizicola sp. | reverse complement strand
TCGGGCAGGCCCAAGGGGCAGGGGCCTCGGGCGGCCTGGGCGCCGGGCTGATCGCCTTTGCCGGTGCCACGCTCCACCCGCGCTTTGACATCATCCAGCAGTATCTGGACTTTGACCGTCTGCTGGATCAAGCCGATCTTGTCATCACCGCCGAGGGCAGCCTTGACGGACAAAGCCTCTACGGCAAGGTCCCCTGCGAAGTCGGCCGCCGCGCCGAAGCCCGGGGTGTGCCGACCATCGCCCTTGCAGGCACCATTGGCCGAGGTGTCGACCAGACCTTCGACCATGGCATTTCGGCCTTCGCCTCGATCCTGAAGCGCCCCTGCACGCTGGAAGAGGCGATCCGCGACGGCGAAAAGCTCTTGCGCCGCGCGGCTGAAGACGCCTTGCGGATGATGTCGGTCGGGCTGCGACTGTCGGATCAACGGCGGGCCGCGTGACCGTCAGGAGACGTTGGAAGTGGACCGAGGATCGGGTTCTGCCGCGCGCGTGCCGTTTGCGATCGTCAATCGGCCATCAGGGGCAGCAACCCTCACAACCCGTCCACTTTGCACAGCAACCTGCCCACCGTTCGAAATGGCGGAAATTCATGTGTGATAACTGAAAGGCTGGTGACCCCGGATGGATTCGAACCATCGACCTGCCGCTTAGGAGGCGGCCGCTCTATCCCCTGAGCTACGGGGCCACACGCGCCTTAGATGCTTGGAAATTCCTGCGATGGCAACGGATGAAAAGAAAAGGGGAGGCAAGTTTTGGCCCACTACCTCCCCCTTGGTCCGTCGCATCCAGGTTGAGAGCTTGCAGGATACGCAGGATATGGCCAGCTCAGGATTGCTGTTAGCGGTAACAGTAGCAGACGATTGCGCCTTGGACAAGCCCCGGCTTTGGCGCTAACAAGAGTCATTGCCAGCCGCCGGACGCATCCATTGACCAAGCCCACCCCCGACCCGCGCCATACCCTTACCCTTCGCGATGTGTCCGAGGCCTCGGGTGTCTCGGAGATGACGGTCAGCCGGGTCCTGCGCAACCGAGGTGACGTGTCGGGTCCGACCCGCGAAAAGGTGCTCGAAGCCGCCCGCGCCCTTGGCTACGTGCCGAACAAGATCGCCGGGGCGCTGGCCTCGCAGCGGGTGAACCTTGTGGGCGTGGTGATCCCGTCGCTGTCGAACATGGTCTTCCCCGAGGTGATGACCGGCATCTCCGAGGTCCTTGAAGGCACCGGCCTGCAACCCGTTGTCGGCGTGACCAACTATTTGCCCGACTGCGAGGAATCCGTCATCTACGAGATGCTGTCCTGGCGTCCCTCGGGCATGATCATCGCGGGCCTCGAACACTCCACCGCCGCCCGCGCGATGCTGGGCCGGGCGGGCATCCCCATTGTCGAGATCATGGATATCGACGGCGACCCGATCAACCACGCCGTCGGCATTTCCCACCGCCGCGCCGGGCGTCAGATGGCCGAAGCGATCATCGCCGCGGGCTACCGCAAGATCGCCTTCCTTGGCACCCAGATGCCGAACGACTTCCGCGCCAAGAAGCGGCTGGAGGGGTTCGAGGAGGCGCTGGGCAAGGCTGGCTTGGCGCTGGTGGACCGCGAATACTACTCCGGCGGCTCGGCGCTTCTGAAGGGGCGCGAGATGACGGCGGCTGTCCTGAACCGGACGCCAGACGTCGATTTCCTGTATTATTCCAACGACATGATCGGTGCAGGGGGGCTTCTCTACTGCCTCGCTCAGGGTCTCGACGTTCCCGGTCGCATCGGCCTTGCCGGGTTCAACGGGGTTGAACTTCTCGACGGCCTGCCGCGTAAGCTGGCGACCATGGACGCCTGTCGTCTGGAAATCGGCCGCAAGGCCGCAGCGATCATTGCCGGCAAGGATGCCCCGGGCGAGAAGGTCGAGCTTTTCCCGACGCTGCAGCCCGGCGACACGATCCGCCACTGATGGACGGATGAGGGCGGCATGCAGCTTCCCGATGACCTGATCGCCGATCTGATCCGCGCCCTGCCCCTCGCTTCGCCCATCGAGGTGGTGGACGTCGGTGCCTCGGGCCTGCCGACCAGCGAAACGCCACCCTACGAGCCGCTGCTTGCCCTGGGTCTGGCCCGCCTGACCGGGTTCGAGCCCAATCCGGACGAGTTGACTAAACTGCCCGTCTCGGCCAACCGCCGCTATCTGCCCCATGCCATTGGCGATGGTGGCCCCGCGACGCTGCACCTGACCCGGCATCCGGGCTTTGTCTCGACGCTTGCACCCGATCCCCGGATTACCGCGCATATCCATTCCTTCGCTGGCTTGACCGAGGTTGCGGCCCGTCAGCCGGTGCAGACCATGCGGCTGGACGACATCGCCGATCTGCCGCGCATCGACCTCTTGAAGATCGACATTCAGGGGGGTGAGATGGCCGCCTTCCGGGGTGGCACCGACAAGCTTGCCCGCGCGCTTTGCATCCAGACCGAGGTCGCCTTCGTTCCGATCTACCGCGACCAACCGCTGTTTGGCGATCAGGACGCGATGCTGCGGTCCCTTGGTCTGCGGTTCTTCGGCTTTGCCGCGTCCAATCGCTTTCCCTTCACCGGCACTCCGAACGATCTGTATTTCGTCGCCAGGCGGCATGACATCGGCCAATGGATCGACGCCGACGCGGTCTATCTGCGGGATTTCATCGGCTGGGAGACCTTGCCGCCTGACGACCTGAAGCGGCTCTTCTTCATCGTCATGCTGTGCTACCCTGCCCTCAGCGCGACCCTGCGCCTGGCGGGTCTGATGGTCCGGAAGGGTATCCTGCCCGAAGCCCTCAATGACCGTTTGAAGACCGCCGCATCACCCCAATCGTAGGGTGCGCTACAGCGCACCAAACCCGGCCAATCAACAGGTTAACGCACGGTAAACGTTCGCGCCCAAGTCATTGGAATCACTTTGGCAACCCGGATTGTCCACCGTGGACACTCTTCATCTCCGCCCACACGATCCCCGCCCGCCGCGGCATTTCCGGGACGCCCAGTGGGTGCCCCAGAAAACCCTCGACTGGCATCAGCTCCCAGCCCTGACCCTCGTCCCCGAACCGGATCGCCGCGACCTCATCCGGGGACAGCCAGCCCCCAAAGAAGACCGACTCTCGTCGCGCATCCACCATCGAAGGAAACACCCGCCGCCAGACGAGCCTGTCCGAGGTCAGGTCCAGCCCGAACTCCTCCCAAAGCTCGCGCAGAAGGCAGTCCTCGGGCCCCTCGTCGCCCTCGCGGCCTCCACCCGGAAGGTCCCAAAGCCCCGGCCAGACCAGCCCGGGCTTCTCGTCCCGCAGGTAGACCAGCACCGAGGCCCCGCAAAAGAACGCCGCCTTCGCTCCGGTAAAATCCACCTACTGCTGGTCGTTGATGTCGCGATCCCAGACCTTGACCTGGCCCTCGCGCACGCCCACCACGCGGCGCAGCACCAGCCAGGCCACGACCGAGACAACCGCGAAGATCAGGATCAGCGCGGGCAGGCCGGCAGGGACGCCGAACCCGACCAGGATTCCGGTCACGACCGCCCCGATGGCAAAGCCCAGGAAGATGAAACCGGGGGCTAGCACTTCCAGCACGCCCAGAGCAAAGCCCAGGATCACCCAGGCCCACCAGGTTCCTGCCAAGGTCGTCAGCATCTCAGACCCGTCCCTTCAGCATCTTGAACGCATCCCCGAAGGCTTCCAGCGCATTTGCGGGGATCAGGATCGTCTGCTTGCCCTGACCCACGGCCACGGCCTGCAGCGCCTCGACCTGCTTCAACGCGACCTGGAACTGGGCAGCTTCCAGCCCGTTCTCCTTGATCGCCCCGGCGATGACGCCCGTCGCATAGGCCTCGGCGTCCGCCGTCACCCGGCGCGCCTTGGCGGCCTGCTCGGCAGCGTAAAGATCACCGTCGGCGGCAAGCTCGACCGCGCGTTTCTTGCCCTCGGCCTCCATCACCTGAGCCCGGCGGGCGCGTTCGGCGTTCAGCTGCTGCAGCATCGCAGCTCGGGTCTGTTCGTCGAGGTTCACGTCCAGGATCTCGGCCCGCGTGACCTCGACCCCCCAGTCATCGACCATGGCCGTGACCTGCTCGCGCACGCGTTCGATCAGCTGAGCGCGGTTCGACTGGACCTGGTCCAGTTCCAGCTTGCCGATCTCGGACCGGACGATCCCTGCGACCGTAGTTGCAATCGCGCCATCCACATCGCGGATCCGATAGACGGTCTTTTCCGGCTCGGTCACCCGGTAGAACACGCTGGTTTCCACCTTCACCAGCACGTTGTCGGCGGTGATCGCGTCCTGGCTGGCGGTGGGCAGCTGGCGTTCCAGCACCGACACCTTGTGCGCGATGCGGTCCAGGAACGGCACGACGAAGTTGATGCCCGGCCCAAGCACCGACCGCAGCCGTCCGAACCGCTCCACCACATGCTTTTCCGACTGCGGCACGATCCGGACGCCAAGGAAGATGCAAAGGATGATGAACAGGGCAATGGCAAGGTAGACCCCCGGCCAGCCGACAAGAAAATCAAGGTTCACGAAAATCTCTCCTACTGAAGGCCGCAAAGGGCGCGCTGACGGGAATGTGACCCCTGAAGGTCACGGGCGCAAGACCCCCCACTTCTCCCCCGGCCCGACTTCCCCCCGGCAAAGGAAGCGGATAGGGTCGCCGCGCCTGCAATCGAACGGAGCCGCACATGACCCAGCGCCTGCATCTTGTCTTCGGTGGCGAGCTGGTGGACCCCCAGCAGAACGTCTTCCGCGACGTTGCCCAGATCCACATCGTCGGCATGTTCCCGAACTACGAAAGTGCGTTCAAGGCCTGGAAGGGCGAGGCGCAGCGCACCGTGGACAATGCGCACATGCGCTATTTCATCGCCCATATCCACCGGCTGCGCGACGAATCCAAACCCGCCTCGGCGACCGAGGAACTGGGCAGCTGATCCATGGCGGCCTCGCTTGGCCTTAAGCTTTACAACCTGGGCCAGCGGCGAGATGGGGCCGGGGCTTCGGCGTTGCCGGAACGACCGGTCGGCCGCCTTGTCTGGCTGCATGCGCCAGGCGAGGGGCTGCTCAGCCCGATGCGGGCCCTTGCGCGCAGGCTGGTCGAGGAAGACGGCCTTCCCGTCCTTCTGACCGCGCCCGCCCCGGGACCGGCGATTGCCGGGGTCGTGATGCAGGTGCCGCCACCCGACAATCCGGTCGATGCGCGAGCGTTTCTTGACCACTGGAAGCCCGAGATCGCGCTGTTCGCCGGTGGCCAGTTGCGTCCCGCCGTCATGCACGAAGCCGCCGACCGCAAGATCCCGATGCTGGTCGTGAACGGCAAGGCCCCGGCCTTCCTGCGCGAACGTGACGGCTGGTATCCCGGCCTCATGCGCTCGGCGCTCGCCCGGTTCCGCGGGATCATGGCCGTCGACGAGGCCGCCGCGCGGGCCTTCCGCAAGGGCGGTGCGG